>JASHSF010000166.1 GCA_030036955.1 Nitrososphaerales archaeon | reverse complement strand
CTTTGGAGAAAGAACTTTCGAGGCAGGGACTTTTGTTCCCACTAGAGCCTTCGTTTTCTTTATCGAGAGTATCAGCCCGAGAAGTCAGGTGTTCAAGCGTCCTCCACAAGTTGAACTACGGTTCATCCACGGAGTACACGGCCAACTTCTACAGAGGATGCGCCCACGGTTGCGTCTATTGCTACGCGCCGTCCCTCGTTCACGACGAGCGGAGGTGGGGGGACTACGTCGACGTGAAGGTCAACGCTCCGGCTGTCTTGGACAGGGAGCTTCGCGATTTACGAAAAGACATCATTTTCATTTCCAGTGCTTCGGATCCTTACCAGCCAGCTGAGGCAAAGTACAAGATTACGAGGAAGGCTCTTAAAGTAATTCAAAAGCACAGCTTTCCCACACTGCTTCTGACGAGATCTCCGCTGGTCCTCAGAGACCTCGATATCTTGACAACACTTCCCTGGGTTAGAGTGGGATTCTCGATTTCTACTGCGTCGGATCATTTCTACGAGCCCGGCGTTCCCTCGCTCGAAATGCGGCTCGAAGCTCTGAGGAAACTGAACGAAGCCGGAATTAAAACTTGGGTGTCGCTAGCGCCGATAATTCCAAGCGTAATAACTGAAGACTTGGACTGGTTGTTTTCGGAGCTAAAGCGAGCTAATATCTCCGGAATCTCGCTCGGCTTGCTTCGCTTTATCGGCTACGAAGCCTCGAGGATCATGTTTGAGGAGAGGAGCGGCATCACTTCGGCGGAAGCACTCGTGGGTTCTTCGAAGATCATGGAGAAGGTCCACGAGCTTGCAGAAAATCACGAGCTGGACACATCGTGCTCCTCCTTAACTTGGCAAAACCAAGAAGAGTCGAGAGATCTCAAGCATTTCCTGTAAGTCGCCCTCTCAGGTTGAAATAAACTAGGGCGCATGCCATGGCGGCTATGCTCGGCAGAAGCCAGATTCCCACAAACGGAACTACGATTACAGAAATGACAAGCGAGATCCATGGCAACACTTTCAACCTTGCATGAGCTTGTTTGTCCCTTCTCAGAATTTTTATCCCAGAAATGAGAGCGATCACGTACACGAGTATGGCAGCGCCGCTAGGTATCAACAGCGCCGTCTCTAGATTCACCGCGAAAAAATAGTAGACTACAAAGAGGGGAATCGTGCAGAAGAGAAGAGCGAGGAGAGCGTTACTTGGCACTCTCGTTTTCGGGTTTATGTGAGCTAGCGAGCGCGGAAAACCTCCGTCCTTTGAAACTGCGTAGAAAACCCTCGACATGCCCGCCGTGTAAGCGTTGACGGTCCCAAATATGATGAAAACTGCAAGAATTGCCGTGCCAGCCGCTCCGTATTCTCCCAGGACGTGAGACAGGATAACGGCAAAAGATGCTATACTTGAGCCGCTCGCGGAATAAGCGTGAGTTCCTATGGTCACGAAAGCTACGGAGATGTAAAGCGCCCCAATCAAAATGACGCTGTAGAGTATGCTCCTGCTGAAGTCGCGTTTCGGATTCTCAAATTCCTCAGCCACGTTTGAGACGTTCTCGTATCCCAGGTAGGACCAAAATATTAGGGCTGCTGCTGTGCCGACCGGTAGGATTCCTTGTGGCAGGAATGGTGTAAAGTTTTGAAGCTTTACAAAAAAGGTTGATGCAATTATCGTTGCAATGAGGAGTGCCACGATGGACACGATAACCGCCAGCTGGACTTTGGTGCTAATGACGATGCCCCTGAAGTTTACGATAAACGCGGCCAATATTATTCCGAAACCAATGAGAAGAGTCTCCGAGTGGGACAGGGGGAATGCGTATGACAGGTATGAGGCTGCTATAAGAGCAACGGCTGGCGCACCGGTTATTACCCACAGTGCGAAAAGCCATCCTGTTACAATCGAAGCAGCTCCGCCGAAGGCTTCTTTCGTAAAAGAGTAGACTCCGCCGGATTCCGGTCGGCGCGCTGAAAGGGATGCAAAAGTGAATGCGAAAGGATAGCTCGCGAGGGAAAGCAAGATCCAAGCAAGAATTGATCCCGGACCGGAAATCCTCGCAGCGAGGCCGGGCAAAATGAGCACGCCGGAGCCGAGCACCGAGCTTGCGTAGAGTGCCACCGCGTGGCGCAGCTTAATCGCTTTGCGGAGCTTCTCCGGTTCGCTTACCAATTTTACAGCGAATTCCCTGCCTTGAATCTGGGCAAATTCAATCTTTCTTCATCCGAAACGATTATGTGCGAACGGAGTGTTCGACGTTTGTAAATCTCGTACGTGAACTGCATTGGCAACAGTAACAGAGCTCGTCGAGCCCGAAACGAAAACAAGGCAGTGGATGGGTCAGCCGCTAAGAAGAAAAGAGGATCGCCGACTCCTGACGGGCGTCGGTAACTACGTCGACGACGTCAAGCTTCCCGGAATGGCTTACGCCGCAATTCTGCGAAGCCCCTACGCTCACGCGAGGATAAAGCGGGTTGACACCTCGAAAGCGGAAGCGCTTTCCGGAGTGATTTGCGCGTTAACCGGAGAAGAGGTTGCGAAGCTGACAGACCCCTTCATCCAGATGTCCCCAGAGCCCGCGAACAAGGTGAAGGACTACTGCCTAGCGGTGGGCAAGGTGCACCACGTCGGAGAGCCAGTTGCCGCTATCGTTGCGGAGACGCGCGCAATTGCGGAAGACTCGCTCGAGTGGATCGAGGTCGAGTACGAACTCTTGGACCACGTCCTCGACGCCAGAAGAGCTCTCGAAAGCGACGCGCCACTCGTGCACGACCAGGTTGGCTCAAACCTCGTCTACCATGGCGTGTGGGACTACGGCGACGTTGAGGAAGCAAAAAGGCAGGCCTTCAAGGTCGTGAAAGCGTCGCTCCACTTTCACAGGTTTAGCTCGACTCCAATTGAAAACAACGGGGTTGTCGTCAATTATGATCGCTCTAACGGCTTTCTGAACATCTACTGCAACAACCAGATGCCGATGGTTTCTGTTGCGTGGCTGACCTTCGGGTTAAGATTCCCATCAAACAAGATGCGCCTGATTACGGGAGACATTGGTGGAGGCTTCGGAACGAAAATCATCAACTATCCTTACATTGCCCTCGTCTGCTTGCTCGCGATGAAATCCAAGCGCCCTGTAAAGTGGACCGAGGACAGAAAAGAGCACCTCATCGCCGCAAACCACGGCAACGAGAGGAGCTTTGACGTCGAGGTGCCCGTGAAGCGCGACGGGACAATCCTCGGGTTCAAAGTTTCGGCGTACGACGATTGTGGTGCTTACACCCGTTACGAGCCGCTCGGAGCTACTATCTGGGCACAAGTTTCTTCCGGCGTTTATCACTTTCAAAACCTTCACGTCGATTTTTATCAAGTGATGACGAACAAGTGCCCGGTTGGTCCAAACCGCGGCTACTCGAGGATGCAGCACCTCTGGATGTTCGAGAGAACAATTGACATCATTGCAAAGGAGCTAAGTCTGGATCCATCCGAGGTCAGGTTCAAGAACTACATTAGGGCGGATGAAATGCCCTACGTCACCCCAAGCGGGGGGATTTACGATGGGGGAGATTACACTGAATCGCTCAGGCGCGCGATGTCTCTGATTGACTACGACGGCATCAGGGAGGAGCAAGCGAGCGCGAGAAAGCAAGGGAAACTAATCGGAATCGGCATTTCGACTGCTGTAGATTCTGGAACGAACAATTTCGGGCAATCCAAGCTCGTGAATCCGAACAACATATTTTCGGGAAACGCCGAAGCTGCGAGGATCAGCATCGATGGAATGGGACAGTTTCAAGTGGCGCTCGGGACGGTGCCGCAGGGACAGGGGCACGAGACCTTCGCGTCGCAAATAGTGGCAGACGAGTTTGGCATAAAACCCGATCAGGTAACTGTGCTCGCGGGGTTTGATTCTAACATAAACCCGTACACGCACCACTCCGGCTCGTACGCGAGCAGGTCTGCGGTGATGGGGACTGCCGCTTTGCTCGGCGCATCAAAGAAGCTAAAGGACAAGATTTCAAGCATAGCAACTCACCTCATGAAGATTGACGCAAATTCGAAGCTAGAATTCAAAGAAGGTAATGTCGTTGACGTCGCGAGCGGAAAGAAGATCGCGCTCTGGCAAATTGCTGGCGTTGCGTGGTTTGACAATCTACTTTTACCCGAAGGGATGGAACCCGGGCTAGTTGCGCTGCACTACTGGAAGCCGCCAAACTTCACTTTGCCCGACGAGAAGAAAAGGCACAACCAGACTCTGACGTATTCTTATCAGACGCACATCGCTGCGATAGATCTCGATCCTGAAACGGGCAAAATCAAAATCCTCCGCTATGTGATCGTGGATGACTGTGGGAGACAGATCAACCCACTGATTGTCGAGGGGCAGGTTCATGGAGCCGCCGCACATGGAATTGGGGCGGCATTGTTTGAAAATTTTGAATATGATTCTGATGGACAGCTGCAAAGCAGCACTTTCATCGACTACCTCGTCCCCTCGGCGCTTGACGTGCCTTCGATTATCACCGGTCACCTCGAGACGCCTTCGCTCTTTGCTCCGATGGGAATCCGAGGAGTTGGAGAAGGCGGGGGAACACCTTTAGGTGCCATCGCAAACGCAGTAGAGGATGCCCTAGCTCCTTTGGGCATTCAAATCGTAGATTCGCACCAGAACATGCAACGGATTTACGATTTGATCCGCTCGAGAAGGTAGCTCAAATTATGAGCTGTTCTTCAGGGCTCACGCTTTGAGCATTGAACCTTCCAATAGCGTAACTTGAGATGTCGCGATGGGGCTTCGAGCCAGCGATCATTTCTGCTATCAGCCGTCCCACCGCTGGCGCATGCATGAATCCGTGACCCGCAAAACCCGCGCAACAGTACAGCCCTTCCAAGGGCTCAACTCTGGATACTATTGGGTTTGCATCAGGGGTCATTTCGTACAAACCAGTATTCGAGTATGAGATTGCAGCTTTCGAGAGGGAAGGAACTTTTTCGATTGCCTTTGAAATTACTCGATCGTCGTAATCGGGAGGAAAGTCGAGCTTGAAATTCGACTCGGTCGGTTCGTTGTCCGCAAGAATTACACTGCTACCTTCCCGCCCGATTGCGAGCGTGGAATCAATGTCTACTATTATTGGAATATCCTTTGGTATTCCATCTTGAAAACTATGTGTCACAAGTATCTTCCTAGGATAGGGTTTTACTGGAATAGCAACCGAGGCGAGATCTCCAACTAGACCCGAATACGCGCCTGCTGCTATCAAGATCTTTGATGTATTTACTTTGGTTCCGTCCCTCGTGAACATTCCCATGACCTTGGAGCGATCTCGACGGATCCTGATCACTTCGCTATTTTCGCAAAACCGGACGCCTAGCTCTTTCGCTTTAGAAACGTATCCTTGTAGAACAGCTAAAGTTGAGGCGTGGCCGTCTTCGGGACAGAACGTCCCACCGAGTGAATTTTCAAAGGAGTAAAATGGAAACATATTCTCTAGCTCGCTTCGCTCTAAGTATTCGACATTGACACCAAGATCTCGGGCCATTTTCTGGTTAGCTTTGAGTTGCGTGATCGAGGATTCTTTCGAGGCGATGAAGACGTAACCGTCACGCTTGATCAGCGGATCGTAGCCAAACTGTTTCTCAAATCCATCCAAAATCTCAATGCTTTCGAGACTGAGCCTTACTCCTAGTTCATTTGAAAATTGGTACCTGAAGCCCCCGAGCGAAGCTCTCGTGCTTCCCGATCCGATCTGAGATTTCTCCAAAACTACAACGTCTTTAATGCCCTGAAAATTGGCGAGGTTGTATGCTGCGCTTGCTCCAATAATTCCGCCTCCAATTATCGCGACGGATGCGTTTAGTTCGGTCAATTGAAAATCCGAGTTAATTATTAATCCAGCACTACTGCGTCGGCTTCGATTTCGACAATGACGTTCGGATCAAGAAAGTTTCCCACGAGCCACGTCGAGGCTGGTTTAGTATGTCCGAATGATTCCCTATGAGCCCGGGAAACTTCTTTCCAATCCGTATCCGCCCTAACGTACACTCTAGTCCTTACGACGTCGGCAAGCGAAGCGCCTAATTTTTGCAAGGCGTCGCTGATCACTTTGATCGCCTCCTGTGCCTTTTGGTAGGCTTCGTCCTGCCCCGCCATGGGGTTTCGACTTGTGCTTGCAGTTCCCGAGACGAAAATGAGATTTCCCGCGCGAACGGCCCTAGAATATCCGATGACCTCTTCGTACTTGCCCCCGGAGGAGGCTTTCTGAGTCTCTGTCATTAGCTGTCACTTGCAAAGTGGGGGATAATTTCCTTCCCTATGATATTGATCGATTCCTTGGGATTAGGTCCAAGCGGAGATCCAATCAATACCTGGTTTACTCCAGCGCTTTCAAGTTTTTCAAGGCTCTTGATGCAGTCCTCGGGGGAGCCATAAATTGCCAGGCGTAGCATCTTTTCGTTCACAAGCTGAATTGCGCTTTTGAGTCCCGAGCTCTTGAACCTGCTGTGCACTGGTTCAAAATCTTCCAGAGAGAGGCCGACGGCTCCAAGCCCTTTTGCTCCGAGAAGAGGTCCAAAGTAAGCGACGAGCTCTTTCAAGGGATCTATTGCCGCGGTTTCCCGATCCTTTGCGATGGACATCCAGACACATCCAGCAATGTCAACGGAGGAAGGATCTTTCCCGGCTTTCCTCGCTCCTGCGGAGATTTTCTTTACCGCGTACTCTGCAAAGTCGGGTGGATATAGCAGCGGAAGCGCGCCGTCGCCAGCAGAACCCGAATACTCGAGCATTTTGTCTCCCTGCCCTCCGATGTAAACCGGTATGCTCGACCGGGGCGGAGTAAATCTCATGTAGCACTGCTCGTTCCAGTTGAATTCCTCACCGCGATAATTTGCAACTTTGCCCGAGAGGAGCGAGCGAATCAGATCGACGGATTCTCTGGTTCGAGTGAGCGGCTTTGAGTGAGGGATGCCTAGCCAGTCCATATACTCAAGAGCTCCAGCGCTTATGCCACAGACCATGCGCTTGTTAGTCAGCTCGTCCATTGAAGCGAGGAACATTGCAAGCTCGGCGGGGTTTGTCGTGTAGGGGTTGAGAATTGTGTTGCCGAGAATTATCTTTGAGGTGTGATCGGCAATCGAAGCAAGAGTCACGAAAGAACTGCGCATGAACACATCATGTGAAACCCAGCAAAAATCAAATCGATTTCTTTCGGCGAGCACAGCAAGCTCAACCATGTTCTGGGTCGTGCCAAACCAATCCGCAAGTCGAATGCCAAATTTCATGCTTTCACTTCCTCATTTGCCTGTTCAAAAATTTACTGAAATGATCAGATCGTAAGCTCGCCGAGAAACATTCGTATTATTTCCGTGTCCTTCATGATTTCATCCGGAGTTCCTTCGAAGGCTTTCTTGCCCTGGATTAAAACTACGCCTTTGCTTGCGAGGCTCAGGGCTTTTCGCGCGTTTTGCTCGACGAGAACCATCGTAACTCCCATTTGGCTTTGAATCTCTGCTAGCTTCTGGAAGAGCTGCTCCGCAACAATGGGCGCGAGCGCTGCAGTTGGTTCGTCGAGTATCAATAGTTTCGGCTCCGCCATCAGGGCTCTGCCAACGGCGAGCATCTGCCTTTCTCCGCCGCTCAAAAGACCGGCTCTCTGCCTTTCTCGACTATCTAGGATGGGAAAAAGATTCGTTACTCGATTGAATACTGCTCTTCGCCTTTCACGATCTCTTATCGTGGTTCCGCCCATCTCGAGATTTTCCTTGACCGTCATGTCTGTGAAGACGTTTGAAATCTGTGGAACGTAGCCGAGCTTCATGTTCGCAATTTTCTCGGGTTTGCCTGCTGTGATGTCAACGCCGTCGAAACTTACTTTGCCCTCAAAAATCGTAGTCAGTCCGAGAATTGTTTTGATCAGAGTGCTCTTGCCCGAACCGTTAGGACCTACGAGCGCAACAAAGTCCCCGGAGTCAACGGAAAGCGACAACCCCTGGATTATCGCCATCTTTCCGTATCCCGCGAAAAGGTCTCGAATCTCCAGCAGTGCCAACTCAAACCACGCTCAAGCACCGAGGTAAGCATCGATGACCTCTCTGTGTTTGACTATCTCGGAGGGCGCTCCTTCTGATATGATCCGCCCCTCGTGCATCACGTAAACCTTCTGGACGTGTTTGAAGAGCACCTGGAGTCGATGCTCTATGATGAAAAAGGTAGTGCCTTTTTCTTTGCACTGCTTTTCAATGCTAAGAAAAATGTCCTGAGCGAGGCGAGGGGCAACTCCGGCGGTTGGCTCGTCGAGCAAAAGCATCTTTGGATCTCCTGCCAGCACGTTTGCTAGCTGCAATAGCTTCATCTGCCCACCAGAGATTTCTGAGGGAGGCTTGTCGTAAAGCTGAGCTATCTCTAGCACTTTCAGCTGGTCCTGAGTTTTTTTCGCAACTTCCATCTCTTGAGGTTCCCAATCTTTCGGAAAAGGTGCTCGGAGCGGGCTCTCGCCTCTTTGATTTTTTGCACCGACCATCGCGTTTTCGAGAACAGTCATGCCCGTGAACAGACGGGGCGTCTGAAAAGTTCTGCCGAGGCCTAGATCAAAGATCTTGTGGGGGGCTAGACCGTTTAATCGCTTTCCGTCGAACACAACGTTGCCGCTGAATTTTCGCTCTACTCCCGATATTATGTTGAAGAGGGTGGACTTGCCGCTGCCGTTTGGTCCGATCAAGCCCGTGATGCTGCCCCTCCTAACCGTGAGGCTTACGCCGTTTACAGCTTTTATTCCTCCAAATGATTTTGATACATTCTCCAACCTCAGAGTGATATCATTCTGATCCAATGGCATTCAACTCGCCGAGCCTTGTTCTTTTGCCACTGTTGTATCAGGAATTGTAGCGTTTGACGCGTCCGCCTTTTGACCCGCTGCTTTTGAAAAATCGAAGAGCTCGTACGCTTTTGTTTGAATCCGTCTTTCGGGAATCAACCCCTTCGGCCTGAACAACAGCAGGAGAAGCAAGATGACGGCTTCTACGGAGTATTCGAGATAAATTATGACTGCTGCGTTGAAAGTCGGAAAATACGGTTGGATGATGACACTCAGCAACACCGAACCCCTTTCCAGTAGGGTCAAGACAAATGCGCCAGCTAAAATGCCCTTATTGTTCGCATAGCCGCCGAGAATCATCATTACCCAGATGGTAAAGGTAACGGCTGGAACAAAGTCATCGGTAGTTGCGGTGCCAAGGTAGTAGACGTACAACCCGCCCGCAAGGCCTGCCATGATCGAGCCTATCACCATGATTCGTCTTCGAACAGCTGCTACATCCTTGCCGAGAGATTCCGCTGCAACTTTGTCATCTCTAATGGACTTCAAGAGTCTGCCGTAAGGAGAATTCGCGAGTTTTTGGGCAACAAAGTAGCAAATTCCTGCACACGCCATAATTACAACTGCGTAGATTGCGCCGGGAAGGTCTATTCCGAGATTCGTTCCCGCAAAAGGGGAGCTCGCGTACAAATTGGAGACCCAATAAAATGGATTCAAAATTCCATCCACGCCTTCGAAACCGCACCCGATTTGCGGAGTGTTTTCGACAACAATTACAAACGCTTCGCCAGCGACGAGCAAAATCATAGAGAGGTACCACTCTTCCTTTACTCGTATCGCCGGATACGAAACAACGAGCCCTATTATGCCGCCAGCGATCATTGCGAATATGAGAGCGATTGCCCAGACGCCCAGCGAGATTCCGGCATCGGAGCTTCCAATTGAGGTTCGGACGGTGTAAGCTCCGGCATTGCAGATATTTCCGATCGGTAAATGATCGAAATAAGGAAGCAAGTTGGCAGCTACGATCGCGCCGACGAATGCGCCAAGCCCATAGAACAAAACCTGCCCGAAATTCGGCTGCCCAGCATATCCATATTCAAGGTTCAGGCTCACGGCGAGAATCACAAAAATGCCGTAGAACGAAGCGAAGGCCACTATGAAAGAAATTGCGTCGACCACGGTGCTTTCGCTCTAATTTTTTTGATCCTGCTGCGGCGTCGGCGAAGGCTTGCTCGCATTGAGAGTCTGATTTCCTCTGCTTCCCAATAATTTCCTGAAGAAAGCAATTCCAGATTGAGAGTTAGGGGCGAGTCCAGTTGGCTTGACGAGCAGTACGACTACGATCATGGCAAACGGAATCAAGGGCGCGTACCCAAATGGAACTCCGAAGTACACGTATAACGCTTGAATTATTGTATTGGTTGAAAATCCTACAAGATAGCCCCCGATAATCGTGCCGACAAAGCTCGTCAGTCCAGCAATTATAACGACTGCAAAAATGTCAAGCAATGTGTTGAAGCCAAGAACAGGCGTAACCACCGTATAGGTTCCCAGAAACACTCCCCCCAATCCGCCTAGTCCTCCCGCAATTATCCACATTATGTTCACTGCAAACGAAACGTTAATGCCGGAAATTCTAGCCAAATCAAAATTGTTTGCGATTGCTCTCATCGACTTGCCAAGATGCGTGAAGTTGAAGAAAATTGCGAGAAGAGCTGAAGTCACGATTGCAAGAACGATTGCGATGGCGTAGATATTTGAAATCGGAGCAGAGAAAACGCTAACGATGTTGTAGATGCTGATATCTTGTTGTGTGTCAAGTAGATTCGGGGTCAGTGATGCTGCCCACGCGAAAACTATGTACCTAACAAATTGCGCTACGGCGAATGAAGCAAGCACTAGAAAATAAATTGAAACTTTGCGATTCATTAACGGCTTGTAAACGACGTGATGTATCGCGACCGCAAGTGCGCTGCATACGACAAACGCGCAAATGCTTACAAGCAAAATGTTGTTCGGATACATTCGCGAAATCACAACTCCGACATATGCGCCAACAGTGAGAAATTCCGCATGTGCAAAATTTGGTAACTTTACTACTGCAAGGGTGAGAGTTAGGCCAATTGAGGCAACAACATAGATGCTCCCCTGGGCGATCGAGTTAATGATCGAAGGGAAGAGCCAGGTCGGTACCAAGAGTTTCAGGACTTGGTTGCCCTCTTCTCCCGGGGGATTTTACTGTTTCGAGCCCTTTGGTTCGTCATTTAGATTCGAAATTCGATTCCCGGAAACTTCCATCTGTTCTTATTATTGTAGAAAGATCGGAGTAGATTTGGCCTAATCCTGCCGCATGTTATTGCTTGCTTGGAATTTTGCAAAGGCTTAAATTCGCTAACGGGAAGCGGTACGCTTTATGGTATCTACTACAGCTATAGCACTTTTAGTAATTGGACTAGTCGTAGGCGGCGCAATCGGTTATAGCGCAACCGCATTAGTGCCCTCTACTTCTACAACTGGAATAAAGACCATCACCATTGGCAGTATCGAGCCTTTGAGTGGTGGGTATGCAGCATATGGATTATCGTTCCAACAAGCAGTTCAACTCGCAGTGTCACAGATGAATGCGAACCTTTCGGCGGCGGGTAACAACCTTCGATTCAATGTCGTTACGGCTGACGACATGGGAACTCCCGCAGGTGCAGAGTCCGCGTTGACAACTATGTATTCCGCGTATGGAATACACGCGTTGATCGGACCGCTCACCTCTGCAGAGGTTCAAGGATTGCTTCAAACTGCTGACACGGATCACATTGTTGTGCTTCCTCCGGCAGCCACAGCAACTTCGCTTGAATATCCAAAGTCAACAACAAATTATCTAATTAGGCCTGGACAGCCCGGCGATCAATACGAGGGTTCTGCACTTGCTCAAACAGTAATACAGACAGGCGCAAAGAATGTGGTGTTCCTATACCGAGATGATACTTCGGAGTATGGAACCTACAACTATTCTAGCGCATTGATGACTGCGGCTGGGCTCACGGTGGATGGGATACAATTCCAACCAGCTCAGACCGACTACGGTGCACAGGTTGCCACAGCAGAATCAGATGCACAGACCTTCCTTTCTAGCGGCGGAACCACGGCCAACACGGTCGTAGTGTGCGCATGCAGCGCGACAACGGAAGATCAGAACATCTTCACTCATGCGTCTGGAGATCAATACTTGAGCGAACTCAGATGGTACGGCATTGAAGCAATTGCTACCCCTGTCCTGCTCACTTCATCGACAGGCGCATGGATGTCGAAGGTCAACTTCACAATCACATCTCCAGCATCGTTCGCTAGCCCTCAGCTCACTTACTTCAACAGCACATTCTATCAGACGTACAAAGCTGTTCCTCAACCATACTCAAACTATGCGTATGACAATGCCTGGATTGCAATGCTCGCAATTCTTATGACTGGAGGGAACAACAACGGAGCAGATATTCTGTCTACGGTAACCCTAGCTGCTGACCACTATTTCGGAGCAACGGGAACAGGTGTGTGGCTAGACAACAACAACGAGCAGACTTTCGCGATATACGACATCTTGGAGTGTGTCCCGACTACTGGTGGGTCAACCACAATACAAATCGGAACATACAACGGCGCGACAAACACGGTAACTCTCACGAGCTAGTATCCGATAAACTGGGGGCGAGGAGGGATTTCCTCCAAACCCTTTCCGAACTTTTTTTCCTCGTGTAAAATTTCTCCCTCGTATTGGCGAAATTAGCTCGGGACCAACTCTTCAAAATATTCTTACTAGAGTCCGAAATCTGGAGATAAGATATTAGTAACTCGACTGCACTCAAAGGGAGTACGTAATGAAACAGCAAGGACTCTCTAGAGCCCTGATTGTAATAATTCTAATTCTAGTTCTCGCACTGGCTTTTACCGGAGTCTATCTATCAGGTCTCGTCCACTTTAACAACGGCATTAAGCTGATCGGCTTATGCGACGTCACTAGTTACGTTTTACCGGATACTGTAGCGTTAACATTCCAAAATGTTACCACCACTGAAGGAAATACTACCACCTATTATACATCCACTAGTGCAATCTACCCAACCGTTGAGGCGCTCGGAAGCACAACGTATACGACAACAACGTACGCCAGCAACAGTTCAAGCTACACAATAACGAACAGCACTGATATCCTCCCTTACTCGCCTTCATCAACTTGGGCTATCTCGGTCTGCACCTTCGCCCCGTAAAGATACAGAGATTAGTGACGAGTTAGCTTGAAAACTCCTGCAAGCACCAACTCGGTGTGATAGTTACTCAGCTACGAGCCACCTGCGAGACATTATTATTCCAGCAGATAGCATAATTCCCGCAAAAATCACGAGGTACAATACGTATAATCCGTTCGGGTCACCTGAGAGAACGTAAGATCTGCCAATGTTAGCGCTGTAGCTGATCGGATTGACGTCACTCAGAGCCTGCATCCAGGG
>JASHSF010000165.1 GCA_030036955.1 Nitrososphaerales archaeon | reverse complement strand
GCAAGGAATGTATACTCATGATCAGTTGTTAAAGAGCAAGCCTGATTTCATTATTCAAAATATCGAGGATGTAGAGGGCATAATTTACACTTAGATTCAGGAAGTATTTCTGTAAAGTGAAAAAAAAGGACAATGCTGAACCGAGGTCATCTAAAACCGATCTACGCGTTGAACTTGATGGCTCAGCGCTCACAATTGCTCAAGTCAATCAAGTAGCGAAATACTATGCTAAAGTTGAACTTTCTGAATCCGCTTTAGGAGCTGTAAAAAGGGGGCGAGAATCTGTCGAGCGGATTCTGAAATCAGGAGTCGCCGCTTATGGAGTCAATACCGGTTTTGGAATTCTAGCAGACACTCGAATACAGGACAAGCAGCTCGGCGAATTACAGCTCAATCTGATCCGGAGCCATTCAGTAGGGACCGGCGAGGCGCTTTCAGAAATCGACGCGAGAGCTGCCATGCTTGTACGCCTAAATTCACTGCTAAGAGGAAATTCCGGAATTACTCTTGAAGTCGTTCGAATACTTCAGGCATTTCTCAACAAGAAAGTATACCCCTTCATCCCGAGGTACGGCTCGCTTGGCGCGAGCGGGGATTTGGCTCCTTCAGCGCACCTGGGACTCTGTCTTATTGGAGAAGGGTTTGCATTTGGGGAAGACCACAAAAAAATCCCGACTATTACAATTCTGAATTCAAAGAGGATCAAGCCTTTGCGCCTGAAGGCGAAGGAGGGCCTCGCGATCATCAATGGAACCCAAGTAATGACGGCGATGGGCGCAATTGCTGTTAATGATTCCATAAACTTACTTCGAAGTATGGACGTTGCTGCCGCCATGAGTCTTGAAGCAATGGGTGGGAGCCTTTCTCCTTTTGATTCGAGAATTCAGAATTTGCGGCCGATGCACGGACAAGCGCACGTGGCGGCGAGAATCCAAAGACTGACTCGCGACTCCGAATTGATCGGTACTTCCCCGCACGTTCAAGATCCATACTCACTTCGATGCATACCCCAGGTGCACGGCGCTTTTCAAGACGCACTCGACTACATCCGAACAGTGATCGAAATTGAATTGAATTCCGTAACGGATAATCCGCTGATTTTCCCGGAAACGGATGAGGTAATAAGTGGAGGGAACTTTCATGGGCAACCGGTCGCACTAGCGCTGGACCTGCTATCGCTCGTACTTGCGGAAGCCGCAATCTTTTGTGAAAGAAGGATCGATAAGCTTCTTTCGAAGCATAATCCCAAGGTCCCGATATTTCTCTCTCCAAATCCCGGCTTGAATTCCGGCCTCATGGTCACGCAGTACACCGCGGCTGCCCTTGTGGCGGAAAATCGTGTTCTCGGAACTCCCGCCGGTCTTGCCAGCGCAACGGTATCCGCCGGTCAAGAGGATCACGCTAGCATGGGAGTCACAGCTTCCCTAAAGGCTGCGAAAGCCCTCGAACACACGAGCAAGGTGGTTGCGATCGAAATGATTTGTGCGAGTCAGGCTCTGGATTTTCTGCTTTCTGGCTCTTCTAGAAAACACCGACCCAAGCTTGGGCAAGGGACAGCGATTGCTTACAAAGAAATTAGAAAGTTTAGCCCAAAGGTAACAAACGACAGAAGCCTGCATGAAGATTTGGAAAAAATTACTCAAGGCATCAAGCAGGACAGGATAGTAAGGGAAATAGAACGCACTCTTGTTCTATGACCCTGTCGACACCTTTCCGTTTTTTATTACTGTCTTTACGATGTTTGAACCGAGTTTGTACGGTACTTCGTTGTAATTTTTCAAATTGGTGACAAGAAGATCGCATCTTTTTCCAATTTCTATTGACCCAACGTCCCCTGCCCTGCCGATAGCATGTGCGGCGTTGATAGTCGCTCCCGTCAAAGCTTCCGCAGAAGTCATTCTCATACCGTAACACGCCAAGTAAATGACGAGCTGCATGGATTCGATCCAAGAATTAGGACTGAGATCGGTCCCAAGCGCGACGGCCCCACCGGAAGCTAAAACAGATCTAGCTTTGGCAAAGCCCCCGGCGAAAGAAGTCAGAGACGTTCCCGGAAGCAGCACTGAGATCACTCCTGCATTGGCGAGTAACTCCAATCCAGAATCAGACGCACGAAGTAAATGATCCGCGGAGGTAGCTCGTAATTCCGCAGCCAGTTTTGCACCCCCTAGATCTGAAAATTCGTCCGCGTGGATTTTTAGGGCGAATTTCTGCCTTTGCGCGTATTGGAGAACACTGCGACACTGGTCGATTGAAAATACCCCTTCCTCCGCAAAAGCATCTACGAAGACTGCAAGTTCTTTTTCTCTAGCAACGTCGATGGTTGGGAACACGATTTCTCTGATGTACCTATCAGATTCTCCCCGAAATTCGTTGGGTATGGCATGAGCTGAGAGTAAAGTCGGAACGATATCATAACGATCCTCAGTCCTAATTTTTTCCAAGATGTTCAGCAGTCTAATTTCCTGTTCAAGGCTCAAGCCATACCCGGTCTTAATTTCAAAGGTAGTTGTGCCGTTTTCGAGCATCCTATTCAAGCGGGCCGTCGTCTCGCGAATAATTTGTTCGTCGCTTGCGGATCTCGTCTGTTCAACAGTCCGCAAGATCCCCCCTCCTTTGGAAAGGATCTCAAGGTAGGAAACTCCATTCAGCTTTTGCGAGAGTTCGTTTTCCCTGCTGCCAGAGAAGACGCAGTGAGTGTGTGAATCGACGAAACCGGGCAGCACGAGCGATCCTTGCGCGTCAATTTCAACGGCTTCTGAGGTGTCGTTGGTTTCAGCTAGCCCAGCTAGGTCTCCAACATAACTAATGCGATTTCTTGCAGCTGCAACGCAAATCTTTGAGCCTGGAATGAGACCCAGGGTTTCTTCGACGGGATGGAGGGCGGGTCTGTAGCTAAAACCGGCAAGGGTTACCAGCTGCCCGATGTTCTTTACGATCAGCGAAACTTTGCTTCTTGCATCCAACTTTTTGGTAATTCTACCTCATTCTATGAGCTATAAAATATGAGCTTGACAACGCTTTGCTCATTGTCACATAGGCGAGAACTGTTTTACATATTAAGATGGGAATCAAATTGAATCCTAGACTTAGGTTTGCTAAAACATTCGATAAGAGCCCCTCGTGGAAAGGACATTTCTTGCAAAAGTTGGCAGCAGGAAGCTCCTATGAGGATGCTGATGAACAACCTCGATCCCGAGGTTGCTAGAGACCCCGATAACCTGATTGTGTATGGGGGTACTGGCAAAGCAGCGAGAAACTGGGATTGTTTTGAAGCAATAGTCAGATCTCTCAGGGAACTTGACAACGACGAAACCCTGTGTATACAATCAGGGAAGCCCGTCGCAATTTTTAGGACGCATGCTTACTCTCCACGCGTATTGATATCCAACGCAATGTTGGTCCCAGCCTGGGCGACATGGGAACAATTCTGGGATCTGGAAGCAAAGGGACTAACAGCGTACGCTCAAATGACGGCGGGTTCCTGGATCTACATTGGCACGCAGGGAATCCTCCAAGGAACTTACGAAACTCTAGCATCAGTCGCCCAAAGAAAGTTCCACGGTTCATTATCAGGTACGATCACTCTTTCCGCGGGCCTTGGAGAAATGGGTGGCGCTCAGCCGCTCGCCGTCACGATGAACGACGGTGTCGCAATAGTCGTGGAAATCGATCCTGATAAGATCGAAAGAAGGATACGCACGGCTTACTGCGATGCTGTTGCTTCAACTGCTGGGGAAGCCTGGGAATTAGCTAGAGATGCAAAGAGTGAGAAGAGACCGCTTTCAATTGCTCTACAAGGAAATGCTGCTGAGATACTCCCTGAATTCGTAAGCTCGGGCAGGATACCGGATATAGTCACAGATCAGACCTCAGCTCACGATGCACTGAATGGGTATATTCCTGAAGGATTCGATGTGAGCTCTGCAAAAGATCTTCGGTTGTCCGATCCAAAAGGATACGTCGAAAAGGCAAAACGCTCAATGGCTCGGCACGTCAGGGCAATGGTAGCGATGCAGGGAGAAGGAGCTATCGCGTTTGAATACGGAAACAATATTCGAAAACAAGCCCTGGACGCGGGTTTCGAGAATGCTTTCGCTATAAAGGGCTTCGTGCCAGAATATATCCGGCCTCTTTTCTGCGAGGGCAGAGGACCCTTCCGGTGGGCTGCACTCTCCGGAAACGAGGAGGACATTTTCGAAACCGACAAATTGGTCACGGAATTGTTTCCTGAGAACCTGTCACTTTGTAGGTGGATTCAAAAGGCGCATGAAAAAGTGAAATTTCAAGGGCTGCCCGCGCGCGTCTGCTGGCTCGGCTATGGAGAACGTGCGAGATTTGG
>JASHSF010000164.1 GCA_030036955.1 Nitrososphaerales archaeon | reverse complement strand
AAAATTTGGCCGCCCTTGTGTAGATTGGCGCGGAGTTGACATATAAATCAACGGAGTCATGAGCATCAGATATGTTGTCGGGTGCTCGGCACTTCGAAAATTTTGCTTCTAGGAAATTTTACTCTTTAGCGTAATCGATGGATAGAAAAGCAAGATTTTCTTCAATCGTATAAATGGAACAGTTTGCTCCAGGGCCGGTTTCTTCGGCTCAAATGAAAGCAATTGAAGACGACGCCGTAAAGCTCGGAGTGTCAAAACTAATGATGATGGAAAATGCTGGTTCTGCTGTGGCAAAGTACTTGGTCGATTCGATGTCAGAAAACAAGTTCGCATTTTCGGCAAATCCATTGAGAGTTCTTGCCGTTTGCGGTACCGGCAATAACGGGGGTGATGTATTTGTCGCGGTCAGGCATTTGTCTTACTATGGCAAGCTGGTCGAAGTGAATCTCGCATTAGTTGGAAAGCCTGAAGACATAAGAACTTCAGAGGCTATAACAAACTGGGAAATTATTCAGAATCTGAAACAGATCCGAAAGATCGAAATTTCCGACCTCAACTCGGTCCGCTCAGAATTCCAAACTCTGGTTTCGTCTTCGCAAATATTGATTGTCGGAATATTTGGCACGGGTTTTCACGGTGAACCACGCGCTCTCCAAAAGGAAGTGATCGATGTAATCAACAGAAGGGACAAAAAAGAATCCTTCTGCATCAGTGTGGATTTGCCATCGGGCATGGAATCAGACACCGGGATTTCAAGCTACGCTGTCTTTTCTGATGCAACCGTCACAATGCATGCACCAAAAACTGGCATGGTGAAATCGGAAGACGCAAAAATTCACTGTGGCGAGGCGATAATCGCAAACATCGGCATCCCCGCACAGGACTCAGTCGTGTAGGTTGTGGGTCACTTTCAGATCCTTTGCAAACCGCTGCAGTTCCACAGGTATTTGCATCGAAATGGATTCCTTCAACGAGAGTCCTTTGGCTTTCTTGTCGTTCCAGATCAAGCTGTCAAACTCCATCAAGACCTTTCCGAACAGGAGGGCTGACTGAAAGCGAGATTCCTTAGCTGGAAACAATTGTTTGTGAATGCTCTCGTTCGAGTAAAGGCTGAGCCATATCTCTTCAGTGATGAAAGGGCAGATGGGAGCAAGGAGAAGAATTATTGTCCTTAGCGCGTAGTGTAGGGTATACTGAGCCGAAATCTTTTCTTCTTCCGTGAATTCCTGTCCATAAGCCCTTCCTTTAGCGAGTTCGATATAGTGGGCGGCAAACACGTTCCAGGTAAAGTCCCTGATCCTGTTTGCCGGTATGAAAAAATTGTAGTCAGCGTATCCTTTAAGGCAGTCATCGACAAGGCTCGAAAGTTCTGCTAGCATCCACTGATCGGTGGGAAAAATGCGAGCAGGTTCCTTTGATTGGATCGGTGTTCTGCTCACAAAGCGAGCGATGTTCCATAGTTTGGTCAGAAATTTGCCAGCTCCAGCTATCTTCTGCTCAGATATCAGAAAATCAGAGCCCACTGAAACTTCTGAGGCAGACCAGAGGCGAAAGTTTTCTGCGCCGTATCGCTCGAATATTGGAAGGGGCTGCAGAATATTGCCCTTGCTCTTGCTCATTTTCTCCCCACGCTCGTCCAGCCCCAATCCCGAGACCCAGACGTCGGACCACGGTAGCTTTCCAGTAAGCTCTAGGCACCTTAGAATGCTGTAGTGAAGCCACGTTCGAATTATGTCCTTCCCCTGGGGTCTGATTTGCGTTGGATAGGTCTTTTCGAAAAATTTCTTGTCCTCGAGATATTTCGTCACGTAAAGCACGCTAACGCTAGAGTCGACCCATGTGTCAAAAGTTCGCTCGTCTCCGACGAATTTTTTTCCTCCGCATCTGCTACAGCTTGGACTTCCGGGAGGGGGATCTTTCCACGGTTGATAGTATCTTCCGGCTTCGGGCACAAAGGGCGCCTTGCAGTTCTCACAGTACCACACCGGTACTTCAGTTCCGTAAATTCGCCTTCTACTTACCGGCCAGTCGTGCGCCACTTCTATCCAGTTGAGCAGGATCTGTCGGTGCGCTGCGGGGTGAAAATGGAGCTCGTTGGCTGCTTTCAGCAGGTCATCTTTGATATCGACGACTTTCATGTAATATTCTTCGAGCGGTATGATTTCAATCGGTGTCTTGCTTCTATCGCAAAGCGGCGTCCGGTGGTTGATCCTCTCAACCTTCTTTGCAATGCCCATTTCCTCGAATTTTTTGGTTACTGTCTCGCGTGCCGCCTTTACTTTGAGTCCCTTCAGATCGCCTGCGACGCTCGTCATGCGTCCGTCCAATCCGATCGCAATGATTTCCTTCAAGCCGAGCTCTTTGAACAGCAATACGTCGTTGTAATCGCCATAAGAGCAAACCATGGCAGCGCCGGTTCCAAACTCAATTTTCGCGGAGGGGTGTGGAACCACTTGCACTGTTCTACTATATATTGGAAGTCTGACTTTTTTGCCGATCAAAGAACCATATCTTTCATCGCTTGGATTCACCATGATTGCCTGACAAGTGGAAAGAAGCTCAGGCCGAGTGGATGCGATCTCAATCTTCCCAGATCCGTCTTCTAGCTCCATTTCAAAGAAGACTAGGTTGGTCGGAAGCTCGCGATACTCAATCTCAGCATCGGCTATTGTGGTTCCACAATCCACGCAGTAGTTGCTGGGTCGAGTTCCGAGGTACACCCGACCATTATTCCACTGCTCTACGAAAGTGCTTTGCGTGAGAGTCCTGTAGCGCTCGTCGTCAGTCCGGTATTTGTTTTCGTAATCTCCGGAGATCCCCATTCTTTTGAATATCTGAATCATCTCAGCTTCGAGATCGTCAAGCGCCACTTTACATAGCGCAATGAAGTCCGCGCGGGGTGTTGTTCTTATGCTGACGTGGTATTTTTTCTCCGTGTATATTTCCACGGGGAGACCATTTCTGTCTATACCGATCGGATAGAGCACCTCAAAACCGAACATCCTGGAAGTCCTGGCAATCATGTCTATCTCCGCATAGTGCGCAGCGGCACCCACATGGAACGTTCCAGATGGATATGGTGGTGGGGTGTCGATCACGAATTTGAGCTTCTGTGAATTAACGTCAAACCTTTGCAACCCGATGTCAAGCCAAGATGAGAATAATTCAGGTTCCAGATTCTTGTCCCAAGATTTTGATTCCTCAAGCTTCTTCACTCGAGCGTTTCCGGATTGATCTGTAAATTGTTGCATTGCCCGTAAAGTTACTCTGTCGATCAAGATCTGTACCTGAGAAGAGCCGCGACTCCCCCGAAGCTTTTGAGCATCGCACCATCCTCAGTCTTTGAAGAAATCACTTCGACCTTCGCTCCCGAATCAATCGCTGCATCGACAAAGTAGTCCACCACGTCCTTCTGAGTCACTTCTTTCTCGTTGTTGCCGCATTTGGGGCAAGGGGCCGACATCATCGCTTGTTTTTCAGCGACAATGTTTGATCGCTGGACGAACTTCTCTACAACATTGTCACACTTGAGACACTTGCTCTTTAGAACCAGAATATCAGTGTCGTCGTTAATCATGATCGTGTCGACCGCTGCTTTCTTCAGGGCCGACAAGATGTCGTTGATGCCGTAGATTGCAAGACCCGTGTCGGAATTTATTTCCCTCAAAAAGCGCTGGACGAGCTTCCTTTCTTCCACGACGCGAACGTTTTCCAATAACTTGCCCGCCTTGTCAAAGGTCTCCCGAACACCTTCTCTTCCGGAATAACCGGTGTCCAGAACTCCGATTATCACGTTTTGAAGCCTGTAATCGAGATAGCCGTCCTTCACGAACTGGTCCTTTGTCGGACCCGGTCCGCTCACGATGAGCCCCTTTACGTTGTACTGCTCGAGGAAGACTTTCTTTGCGTGGTCAGCTAGCCTGGTGTAGTACTCAGTCAGTTCCATTTCGCGCAGCCGCTCATAACGTCTGGCACTCTGACCACCTTTGCGGGTCTTGCCAGACACTCCGGAGCTAGTGGTGTCTACAACGTCCCAGCTGTCACCGCTTACGATTCCGAGTCCCGCTTCTGTCGCGTCAAGTGCAAGAATGCCGATCACATTTTCCTCGCGCAGCATCTCGCGCAGAGGATCGAGATGGAAATGGTCGTCGCAGCGGTAAAGGTACACCGTAACCGGCTTGTTAGGGAGCACCTCGTACAGTTCGATGATTTCATTTCCCGGTCCGCCTGGTCCGGGAATTGCACCACAAAATATTACGAGTCCGTTTTCTGGTGTCTGCTTGTAAAGCCTCAACCTTTGCATAACTTTCGTTAGAGCATCCTGAACGTGGGCGCGAGTTGTATCTGACTTTATGTTAGATGCAGTACCGCTTTCTTCACGCAGTGCCGATATTGCCTCGTGTATCGCCTTCTTGGGCGGCAAGTACAAAGTCACGAGTTCGGTGCCCCTTCCCGTCTTGTCGGACAGTTCCGACAGTAGCTTCCGTATTCTGTAAAGTGTAACCGAATCAAATTTCTTATTATCAGATACGGTAGAAGTCTCAGCTATATTCATCTCAATAGTTCACCCTCGAAGAACGAAGATTCGAGTGTAAGCTCTGTCAGCTGACGAAGACAACGACATCTTCCGATAGCACAAAGAGCGAAATAATCTTGCTACCATGCATTTTTTCGTCGCTTCTTCCTATAGTATGCAACAGATTACTGCGATCGCACTTAAAAACTCTGCGTTCGTCTGCTCGAGTTACCTACTGCCATAACTCATTATCAATTCGACCATTCCAAAAGTGAGGTTTGATCGGACTTTTTCTTTTCAAGACCGGACAGTCTAACCCCAATTAGCCTTACCTTCTTGGAGCCTTCATTAAACTCCGCGAGTTGCTTTTCGCATTCTCTCTTCACCACTTCGATGGAGTCTGTTGCGAAATCTTGTGTCCTAGATCTCGTGTGGGTCTCGAACCCAGTGAATCTAATTTTTATCCCAATCGTCCGAAAGAGATAGCCGTCTTCGAGAGTTCGCTTTGTTACATCTTCCGCCACTTCTAGCATGACCTGAGCCACTTTGACGTAATCTCCTTCGTCTTCGTCGAACGTCGTCTCACCCGATTCTGAAACGGGATCCCATCTTGAAACAACTTGACTTTGATCTATCCCGTCTGCCACGTTTTTCATCCAGAGTGCGGAGCGTCCGAATAATTCCTGCAGATCTTCGAGATCTGCTTTTCGAAGATCAAGAATCGTGCTAATTGCCAACTTTTCAAAGAGAATTGACCTGCTCACCTTTCCAATTCCAGGAATTTTTTCAACAGGAAGTGGCGCAAGAAAATCTTTGACCTGTTCTGGTTTTATGAGAGTGAAGCCGTCAGGCTTTCTGAAATCGCTCGCAATTTTCGAAACGATCTTGGAATTGGACACGCCAATCGAACAAGTGATTCCTTCTTTCTCTTTTATTCGTTTTTTTATTTCGTTTGCTATCTCAGCAATTGCTGCTTCTTTGATTGAACCGGAAGAACCGGAAATGAGGGGATCTTCTGTCAGATCAACGTAAGCCTCGTCTATGCTCATTTGTTCCACTTTGCTCGAAAAATCCCGAAGGATGGTCATTATTCTGTGAGAAACCTCGCCGTACAATTTGAAGTTCGGCGGAACGTACTTCGCTTTCGGGGAAAGCTTCCACGCTCTTGAAATCGGCATACCAGATCGAACTCCTAGGGCTCGCGCTGGATAGTTGCATGAGAGCACCACTCCCCTCCCAGATCCATTTTTTGGATCTGCCCCCACAACAAAGGGCTGATCTTTTGAAATCGGAATCTTCGCGAGCTCACACGAAGCGTAGAAGGAATCCATATCGATGTGAAATATGACTCGCGTCCATTGTGGTTGCTCTGACAACTGTTAAGCTATAACCAAGGTCAGAGAAAAACAAAGCGGTTTTGCAATTGAATGACTTTTTGATGAATGTACTTAAAAGCACGTAATGGTTGAAAGCTCATTCGACTGACCGGATTTGCAAAGTGGCGGCGACGATTATCCGGGCTCAAGGATGCCGATTCACCGGAGAAGGAGCATTGTACCCTATGTCATTCTTGCAATAGTTTTGATTGCGATCGGGTTCATCGGCGCGGAAATCTGGCTGAACTGGTCCATTCTCGAGTACATGTACTCGGTGAAAGCCGGTCTTGATTGGTTCGGGATAAATTTCTACGGAGGTCTCACCTTTGTCGTCGCTGCGGTTCTAGCGCTCTTTTTCATAAATCCAATTCCACGTCGAAGCGATCTATTCGAAGCCTTCAACGCGCTGATGGGTCTCCAGTACAGGAATCCGTACATGGGTTCGTACACCGGGCAGCCGCAAACCCGAAGGATTAGACCCGTGTACATTCGCCCGAGCAGAAGTCTCTGGGCCTTCTGGCAGGTCTTGAAATGGATGATACTTTTCACAATTTTTGTCTCCGCGAATGGATTTCCCGGCCTCGGCAACATCACAATCGTGCTGGACATGATGGCTCATGGATTCGGCAGCTGGTCTCTAGTGCCCAGGATTACAACGCTTGCAATCCAACCGGCGTCAGCGAACACTATCATTTCACTCATCCCCACTATGGAAATTCAGTACTGGAGCCTGGTCTATTTCGCAACTGTTTTGATGATTGTTGTCGCGATTCGCTTCTTTTTGAAATTCATCAGAGATGTGGTGTTCCGCGCAGGGGACAAGTGGATTCGAAATATTTTCGTCGCTCTGACGGCGGTAATGTTCGCGGTCTTTATCGAAATCCCGTACTGGGCAATGGACATACGAATCACCTACGAGCTTGGTGCGGTGGCAAC
>JASHSF010000163.1 GCA_030036955.1 Nitrososphaerales archaeon | reverse complement strand
GTCGAAGATTCAAGATCTCCGTCGGCTCTGATACCTGATTCTTTGAGTTCTTCTAGAATCTTTCTTCCGTATTGGACCTGATTTTCCGAAATGGAAATCACTCTCGCTTGTATCGGTGAAAGCCAGACGGGCAGCCTTCCCTTGTAGTGCTCCAGGATTATCCCAATAAAGCGCTCGAGCGATCCGAGAATAGTTCTGTGAACTACGAGAGGGGTATGCTCCTTGCCGTCCTCGCCCGTGTACGCGAGCTTGAATTTCTTCGGCATCTGCATGTCAGCCTGGATTGTGCAGCACTGCCACTCGCGACCAAGGGAATCTTTGATATCGACGTCGATCTTCGGGGAGTAAAAGTTGCCCTCCTTGTCCTTGATCTCGTAGTCGATCTTCTTTTCCTCGAGCACGTGCCTCAGAATGTTCGTCGCTTCCTCCCACTCTTCGGTTGAGCCCATCGAATCGTCGGGACGCGTCGACAGTTTCATTTTGAACGAGAGATCGAAAACTTTGTAGATCCTTTCCATGAGTCCAATGATTTCGCTTACTGCTTCAGCTGCCTTTTCCTTCGGGGTAATGATGTGGGCGTCGTCTTGGGTGAGCACTTTGACCCGGAACAGCCCGCTTGCAACGCCGCTCAGTTCGTTTCTGTAAAGAGCGTCGAACGTGGAAAATTTTACCGGCAGATCTCTGTAGCTCCACTTTCTGCTATTGTAGATCAAAAACGTCGCCGGGCAGTTCATGGGCTTTAGACCGAATTCCTCGTCGCCGAGTTTAGTCAGGAACATGTTGTCCTTGTAGTGCGCGGAGTGGCCGCTCACTTCCCACAGCACGGTGTTGGCAAGGGCAGGGGTAGAAATTTCTCTGTAGCCCAGAGGATTGAGCTCGGATCTCAGAAAATTTTTCAGCGTCTCGTAAACCATGAGTCCCTCGGGATGCCAGTACACCATTCCCGGCGAGGGTTCCTGGAAGCTGAAAAGATCGAGTCGCTCGCCGATTATTCTGTGATCGGTATCAGCTAGACCGGAGAAATCGCTGCGCTTGATTCTCGCCAGGAGCTCGTGCTCGGAAAGCACTCGTGAAGGTTTCGGGGCAGTTATGGTTCTTGCTTCGGCCTGCGCTCCGTAGCTTCTGGACATTTCTGCGAGGGGATGTCCCTTAACCCTCACCTCAAGTGCCTTGTTCCAGCCAAAAGGCGCGCGGAAAGTTTCAACACCGAGGGACTTTGCGTATTGCTCCATGTCCTTCAGTACAATGAACGCCTCGGTCGGTCTTGCAAGAGCCTGGCTCAGGTGCGCAAAGGGGTAGATCATGACCCCCCTGACCTTGAGGTTGTCAGCGAATTTTTTCGCGTCAGCTATCGCGGTCTCTGCAATTGATTTATCGTCACCCGGCTCTACGGCAACGAACAACACAAGCAGATCGCCTTCTCTGACCGGTCCAAGATCCGTGATTTCCTCGGCGCTCGCCAGCTCCTTCTTAACCGGGCGGTACTCGATGTGATCGACATGCAGCTGCAAAATCTTCATTTGGATTTGTAAAAACTTCGAGCAAGTGGAGTGTTAAGTTTTCGCCTTAAAACTCAGATTTGCGCAACTTTTCAGTTTCGGAACTTAACAAGAGAGGAGATGCAAAGAGGCCTGAATCGGCGAAAAGGAAACGGTGTTTCCCGCCTGTATGTAACCGTAGAATTATATTTTTGCGTATAAACCAATAGGCTTCCAATACTTGAAGCTTTGATAATTTGCTTTTCCTTAAACCAAGTTGAATATTCGGAGAGATCGGATCTTTATTCTCATTCCTGAGAATCGTATTCCTGATTTAATAGAGCACGCTGCCCACCCTGACTTCGAAGGGATAAGAAAAATGAAATTAGATTTTTTGAAGCGGCGGAGAGCGACAGGCTCAGTGGAAATGATAGAAAAAGAGTATCCAGTGCCAGCGCTGAAGGATCTATGCGCCGGTAACAACGAGCTATACGAAGCAATGGCGGACTTTCTATTGCTCGAGCCCCGCACAACTGAATCCACATTCGGTACTGTGGAGAGTTTTCTCGCTGACGGAGATCGTGAGAAAGCAGAAGGCGACCACCTTGAAGCTCTGGTGAAATATGACTGCGCCGCAAGAATAGCTTGCTATCAAGGGGACGAGGAAACTGCGAAAAAGGCTCTGACGCTGGCTGATTCCATGAACCCGAACGAGGAACAAAAAACAAGGCACAAGGTCTTGCTCGCAAACTTGGACAAGGTGTTCGAAATAGCGGGAGTGTATTACAAGGCCGAAAAGGCGAGGGCACAGGTATTATTGCAGAAACAAGCTAAACTTGCCCCTTTCCAGATTTCCCGGTAATTGCAATCAGAGAAAGGATCAAGTCATGAGTGTTCTCGATTCAGACATTCAGTACAACTTCTATCCCTTGATTGTTGAGTATATCGTTGGAGAGGGGCGAGCCTCTTTCAGCGACGTTTTGAAGCACATCGAAGGCAAGGTCGGAAAGGAAGTCAGCGGCGATCAAGTCTTTGCCTCTCTGGGTAAGCTTCAAGAGTACAAGATTTTGAAACTGAATGAAGATACGACGGGAACTTTCAGTCTTCAAGACTGGAAGCTGGAAAGCGAAGTCACTAGGGAGTCTGAAGACTCACCGTAAGCCGCAGAATGTCCCTTGCGACTAGGCCGTCTGGATAGAAACAGATGCTGAGATCCGCGAGAATCAAACTGTAGCTAAGAGTTATCGAACCCAGTTAATACTGGGCCAGCTCTTCTGCTCTAAGATAGATCGTTTCCGCGTGAATTGAATCTATGTGCTTTGTCAAAAGCGCCATGGTTGAAAAGGTAAGACTGCAGTAGATACAGTCGTGCCCCTTGAGTGGTTCGACAATCGGTAGCTTCGCGGACCTGTTTCGTCTGTTTCCGACCATATGATTTTGAGCAAGAACTCCGGCAAGGACTCCGTCTTCATAAACGGCAATGCGCCGGACTCCCCTGTTTGTCATAAGGCGAAGGGCGTCGCCTACCCTCGCAGAGGCGTCGATCTTAATGAGGGGAGCTGACATTACTTCTCTGACGATCGTTCGACCAGCATCTTTCCCCTCAGCTAGAACCCTGCTCACTAGATCCCACTCTGTCAAAATTCCAACAGGGTTACCCTTCCTCTCGGCTACGACCACGCTACCCACCTGCTTTTCGCACATCAGTTTCGCCGCATCTTCAACAGCGTCGTCAGCATAAATTATAACGGCAGCTTGAGTGAATTTCGAAACCGGTTCTTCCAGCCGCGAGCTCCATCTTTGCAGTTTGGTCGTTGCCATTCTAATTCGTCACTTTGCATGTCTACCGTCAACGGTCTATTTATCTTGGAGATACGTTTCTCAGATTTGAGATTCTGCCTTGGCCTCATTGTGACACCTGAGGATTGGAGCACGTCGAGATTGATGGTACGGTGATTATCGTCTAGCGCATTCCTTGGTGATAGCTTGCGCCGGTAGACTGTGTTCTAAGAATATCGGTAGAAGTAACTATTCCGACGAGCTTCCCTTTGGCGTCGACCACTGGCAGTTTCGATATCTTCTTCTCCGTCATCAGCCTTGACGCTTCGTCAACGGTGGCATCGTAGAGAATGGTGACAACTGGAAAACTCATAACTGTCTTCGAAGGGGTCTTCAGTGGGTTAGAGCCCCTTAAGACCACTTTTTTCAGGATGTCGCCCTTTGTTATGATGCCAACAAGCTTCCCTCGCTCGTCCATAACTAGTACTGAACCTACATTGTATCCTATTATGCACGAGACTGCCTTTGACACCGGCTCACTGTCTTGGACAGTGAGGATGCGATCTACCATGACATTAGAAATTCCATGGAGCAAGTGGATACTCATTTTGTTTTTGATTTCCCCTTTTGAAGTTCATCTTACAACGAGCACGTTGCAATGTGCGTGGCGCACAACCCCGTCCGATACGCTTCCCAAAACGAGCTTCCTAAATCCACTCAACCCGCGCGTTCCAATGACTATCAAATCCATTCCATTGCCCGTTGCGTATTCGATAATTCCGTCGACTATTGAATTCGGCGAGCGGATGACGCGACTTGAAACGCTGACTTCTTGGCTTTTGGGGATTTTCGAAACGTCGTAGAATATACGATCACCCGTTTCTTTGGAAAACTCGTAAACTGGTCCCTCCGGAGGACCGGTTGATTGGAGTTCCATGGGAACAACCATCAGGAGGAACAGTTCTCCACCATAACTTTTTGCAATTGCAGTTGCAACCTCTACCGCTCGAGTGGAGTTGGCAGAGCCATCTATGGGAACGAGAATTTTTTTCGGACAGAATCCCATTTCGATTACTGTTGCAGTTTGGGCATTGCTCATACCATTTCTTTCCTCCTGATCAATTTCGTAATGCGCAAAGTCCCATAAATACCTCGAACACGATCCTCAATTCTGGTAATTAGAGGAGAGGTGAATCATTCCTTTAGTCTTTGTAGTGTTTGACAGTTCTTACCGTTATCAACTCTGATAATCGTATTCCGACTTTTTAAGGCTGAATCGAGCAATGAAATCTTACGGAGGAAGTGTGAGATCGCTTTTTTGAGCACAATCCAACAAACCCTAGAGAAAAAAATAGTACAGAAAGTGGAAACCGGATCGATCAATCCGTACGAAAACGCAATGAAGCAGCTAGAAATTGCGGCAAGGATCATAAAGCTTGATCCTAGCATACAAGAAATCCTAAGCGAGCCAAAGCGCATCCTCACTGTTTCACTCCCCATCAAAATGGACGATGGTAAAGTAAGAAACTTCCAAGGCTACCGCGTCCAGTTCAATGATGCGAGGGGACCATTCAAGGGAGGAATAAGGTATCATCCCAACGTTACTCTGGATGAGGTGAAAGCACTCGCGGCATGGATGACCTGGAAGTGTGCAGTCGTCGACATACCTTACGGCGGTGCAAAAGGCGGAATCGTTTGCGACCCGAAGAATATGTCGATGGGAGAAAAGGAGAGACTGACGCGCAGGTACACGGCAATGATCGGAGATTTCATCGGACCTTACAGAGATGTTCCAGCTCCTGACGTCTACACTGATCCGCAGACGATGTCCTGGATACTCGACACCTACAGCCAAATGAAGGGCTACCAAGTTCCAGAGTGCGTCACGGGAAAGCCAATTGCACTCGGAGGATCGGAAGGAAGGAACAATTCTACCTCACGCGGATGCATAATCACCGCGAGGGAAGCTGCGAAAGTGCTGAAATTCCCTCTAAAGGGTGCAACCGGGGCAGTCCAAGGTTACGGCAACGCCGGTTACTGGAGCGCAGTATTCCTGAGCGAACTCGGAGTAAAAGTCGTTGGAGTAAGCGACTCGAAGGGAGGAATTTATTCCAAGAGCGGGATCAACCCAGCGAAGGTGCAAATCCACAAGGATAAGACGGGTTCCGTCGTTGGCTTCGAAGGAACGGAGGAAATATCCAACGAAGAGCTGCTTGAATTAGATGTGGACGTACTCGTCCCAGCGGCACTGGAAAACGCCATAACAAAGCGCAACGCCCCAAACATCAAGGCGAAGATTATCGCCGAAGCCGCAAACGGACCAACTACACCGGAGGCGGACAAAATACTGCAAAACAACAAGGTGTTTCTCGTTCCAGACATCCTTGCAAATTCTGGAGGAGTGACAGTGTCCTATCTCGAATGGGTACAGAACCTTAATCGCGAACACTGGACAGAGGAAGCAGTAAATGCGAAACTCGAAGAAAAGATGGTTTCGGCTTTCAAGAGCACTTTCGAAATGGCAGGACGTTACAATGTCTCGATGAGAGATGGAGCAATGGCACTTGCAGTCGGCAAGGTTGCGGAAGCAATTCAGAAACTTGGGATGTGGCCATAAATTCGTCTCGTGAATGAAGCGAAGAGGAGTTTACCAAGACCCCTCTTTCGCTTAATTTTTTCTCTTACTTTTTAGGGCGCGATTATGAATCGACCCCTAGCCCTTATTGTCACGTTCAAAGTATTATTGATCTATATCTCGAATTAATATCTCGGATTCTTCCCTTGCACATAAGGGAGAATTACTATAGGCAGCTAAATGGAAAAATGTATTCCATGCTGAACATTAAAACTGCCAAGTCTCTTTCAAGCGCACGCGACTTTGAATTATCAACCAAACTCCTAGCCCTTGACGATTCAATAATCTCAGCCACAATTGCGAGTCCAATTGGCGAGGTCCTGAGCATGAAGTACGCACCACCAGCTGAGCATCTGAAACCAACCGAGGAGTTGTTAGACAAAGCAGGCGCACTCATCGCCATGACCACTGCTCTGATTCGGCAGGTAGAGGATCTTTACGGAGGGACCAGATACATTAAGATCTCTTTTGGAAAAATGAATGTTATGATAATTCCAGTAAAGCGCAAAAGAATCATTATTGCGCTCGGCACCCTTACAAACGCTCCGCTTGAAGAAATTTATCGCAACCTATCGCGTCTAGTGGAGTAAGGATCGAGTGTTGCTCCCGGGAAAAGCGCGAAGCTCACTTCTGATGCTTCCTCTGGAACTTCTTGATTCCAAAATTGTCGAGCAATACAAAGCCTGCAAGAGAACAGGTTTTCCGATTTGTCTAGACAGAGCGTTGACAAGTATATTCGGAGATAGCAACTTCATAGTAATGCTAACTAAGAGCGACTTAAAGTCAGCCGAAGAAATTCTGAGAGTTGATGATGTCTGGGACAATGGCCTGGACTTCTTGTCCTCTTTGGAGCGGGAGCTAGGAAGAGACGTGGCGGCTGTGATAGATTGGAAAACTTTTGAGATATTGAATACGACGATGAAGGACTGCGAAGGATGCCCGTTTTACAGAATGGAACTTGCAAGGAAACAAAAAGACTCGGGCGACGTTTGTGTCAGCACCTGAAGAGACAGATGGCATGTCATCAAGGAAGTTTTGCGACACGGGAAGTCTGGCAGGGCTGCGAGTCTCGCACCTAAGCTTTAGACCGTTGAATTCGTCACGGTGACCGAGCCGATCATCCAACCCGGCGTACTCATTGCGCCCATAGTTCCCATCGGACCAAAACCACATTCGGTCAAGCATGTCCACAAGAACGTTCCTGTAGCATTTAGTGTGAAATAAGCGCTAACCGTTGACGAGGGAGGTACTGGCAGATTCACGTTCAGCTCTGGAATACTAAAAGTGTGGGCAATGTCGCTCGATTTGATTGACGAAACTTGCTGCCCTCCGATGACATTTATTCCAGTACTTCCTTCCGTCGAATTCACGTTATTGTTGTTTACGACGGTCTCGACGCCACCCTGGGTGCCGGTGACATTTGCGGCGTCCGCCATGAGGAGGGGTGCAGACCCGTCGTCATAATTGTCGATAACCAGCTTGATGAGCCTGTAAGCGGGCAGAGAAATATTTGCAGATGACTCGAGTCCGTTCGGAGTTAGAACATAGTACGCGGGTTGCGGATTGTACGTTGCGTTGTAGTAGTTATTAGTAGTTATAACGAGAGTTAGCACAAAGGGTGCACTGTTATTTTGAACTGTGCTAGTTACGCTAGAGGTTATAGTTGCGTTCGAGGTTACGGTTTTGTTTGTCGTTACAGTGGTGCTGCTCACGGTAACTGATGGAGCAGTCGATTTCATCCCGGAAAATCCAACAATGTAGCCCATGCCTATTCCAGCAATGAAGAGAATCGCGATCACAATGAAAATGGAAGCGTTGCGCATCAACTGTTTTCACCTAACTCTAATCTAGCCGCATGACTTTCTATGTATATAAAGCACGCATGTAGTTCTCAAAAGTGAGAACAGCTCGCATAATTAACACCTTAGACGAATGCCCCTGCAAAGATCAGCGCAACCAGCATTATGGCGCCAGCCATTAACCATTCTACTCTCGGAGCTTCTCCCCCCTTCAGACTTCTGTAAAGGTACGATACCATTGCAAACGAGAGAATATCCGCTCCCAAGAACAAGGCGAACAGCTGCTCTGCCGCTAGTCCGACGGTATTGATAGTCCAGAGAAATACAACAGAAGCTATTTGAAATATTACCAGTATAGCAACTATCGAACTATAGAGGATCTGCGACTGGTCTGGCTTGATCACACCGAAATACTCTTCCTGAAGCTATCGAAGCTTCGGAGGCGATGCAGGAAGTAAACCGTGCAGGCAACAACGACGCCCAGTCCCGTTAGATACAGCGAGAGCAGCTCGAAGCCAGTTATCGTTGCGCCTGATAGCCCCATAACCACGATAACATCAATTGACTTGCCTATGGCTAGGGCTCCGGCGCCGAGGAGAATTGTGAAAATGGTTCCCAGCACAATCTGAATGTTCCTTGGAGACTTGACCGGGTTTGAGGCCACGGTAAGTTGTTTTGAATCGCGTTGCAAGAACAATTGCTTTATCGCGAAGGTAAATCCTAGAATTGCAAGAGCAATGCTTCCGAGGAGCACTCCCGCTTCCCAAGAAGGAATTATCTCTCCGGGAGTCTTAAACCCCCAGTAAGCCAGTGTAACAATTTCCGCGACTAAAATTGCCCCAAATGCAACGTACCAGGGGCGTTCCACTATCCTTCTCTTTGAGCTCCGATCTATAAACGGCAAGAGCGTCAGCGCGACAAAGACCAGAGTTACTACTGTCAGCGCGATCGGCAGGTTAGGGCCCTCAAATGCAGCGATCTTGATTACTTGGTATATCCACAAAAAGTACCAGTCTGGTTGAGCTACGATTTGAGAAGCAGCTTCAGCCGAGTACTCCGGTTGTAAATGAAGGGGAAACAGCACAGATATGAGGAGCATCGCCGCGCCAAAAAGAGCACAAAGTTCTAGGACGTAAAACGTCGCGTCCGGAAATACCGGAACGAGTTTTCTCTTCCTTTCAGAAAGCGGTTTCCCGGTAACCGGGTCAGAGATTCCGTGTGACTCTAGCATGTACATTTTCGCGCCGAGAAGAACGAGAAGAACTGCGGGAAGAATTACGACATGCAGGTCATAAAAGCGCAGCAGCTCGGTAGCATCTCCACCCGCACCAACTATCAGGAATTTCAAAAATGAAGCAACGTTGGGAGGCAGTGCTTCGATCATTCCAACTCCGACATTGGTCGCGGAATAGGACACGACTGTCCAAGGTAGGAGGTATCCAGTAAAACCAAATCCTAGCGTTACAAATCCCATCGCCATACCAACAATCCACATCAGTTCCCGTGGCTTCTTGTGAGCTGAAACGAAGTACCCTCTCATCATGTGCATGAACGCGAGCATTATCATTGCGTAAGCGGTGTAGAGATGAACGGTCTCGAGGAAGGTACCATAATTCACGTTTTGGAATATGTAAAGAGTGGATGAGTAAGCGCTGCTTGGGGATGGAACGTAGTAGAGCATCATTATTACTCCCGTTACCCCTTGGATCAAAAATGCAACGACCGTTAGAGCGCCCAACCAGTAAAATGGATTCAAAGAATAAGTCGGAATGGGACGTAGAACCTCGTGGGAAAGTCCGAGCCTCGAATCTACCCAATCGACCAATCGATTGATAGGTTGTTTTGAATCCTCTTTTTCTTCCAAGGACTAATGCTCTAACCCTGAAGATCCCCGTTCACATGGCCGTAAATGTTCGCCCCTGACATTCCAACGGCGTAGATATTCCCAAAGGAATCGATATCAAGTACTACTCGGGGGACAGGTCGTGGAGCCGGTCCCGAGATGACTTTCGCGTCATCCGTAAAATCGTACACGCTTCCGTGGCAACAGCAGTAGCCCAAAGGTCCAGCCGCCTTATACGACGAGTTGCACAAGGGGGATCCTCCCGGAGCTAAAAACGCGTAAATGCATCCTAGATGCTGGCAAACTTGGCTGAACGCAACGATGTCGCTATCCGGACCAACTCCGTCTACGACGGAGGTGCCCAATTTGACCAAGACGCTCGGTTCATCGGCAAGAGGATAATTGAAGTAGACCGGCTGGTTTACTTGGAGACTATCAACAGTAGCTACTAAAGCAACTGGAAAACCATCTAATCCCGTTATTGTGTTGGATCCTGTGGTAGACGCAGAAGAGGTTGCTTGAGTTTCGGTAGCGCTGGTTGTGGATGAGGTTGGAGATTGCGCTGGCGCAGAGATTGCCCTCGCGATCGAACTGATTCCTCCCACTGCAGCGATCACAGAAAATGCTAGAGCGAGTTTAAGGAAAGACCTTCTTCCATTTGGGGAATTTTCAGAGTCAGGTTCTTTCCGGTCCGCGTTCTCCACGTCTTTATCCCTCTAAGATTACGAATTATTTCCGACAGTCGTTCGTAACTTTCCGGAAAACTTCTACTATAATAGCTGATAGCATTCGAAGTACACAAGGTCATAAGTTTGTTATCGGGGTGAAAACATTCAATTCTAAAGGAGAACTGTACCCGAGATCTAGATGCCTAACATGTTAGGGATAGTGTGGATAAGCAGGTGTGATCTAGTACCAGTGAACAGGGGGAATTAAGATTAAATGCAAATAGTGGACGAATCGAGAATTCACGCTGTCGTTGAGGCTCTTTCTGATGAATACTGCCGTAAGATTTTGGCGGCTACAGCTCGACTCGGCAAGACCCCTGAAGAGATTGCGGTCGAGCAGGGCATCCCAATTAGCACATGCTACAGGCGCATCCACGACCTCTTGCAACAATCAATCATACGGATCAGTAGAATTGAGCTTTCAAACGGCAGAAAGCTTGTTTATTACAAAAGCACATACAAGAGCCTCGAACTAAAATTCGATTCAAGCAATTTGTTCATTGACGCTACTTTTAACGTCTCGACGCCAGAAGAAAGACTGGCAGGGATGGTTTCTGACATGAGAAATCAGAAATCAATCGTTCATGATTGCGACCTCTGCCAGGCACGCGGCATTGCCTGTAAGATTCTCCAGGTGGGAGAGTCAAAGACCCAAGCGTTTGTCTGCGCTAAATGCCAGATCAAAGTAGAAATGGGCCAGGTACCGGCTTTTCCCCTACGGCAAACTGGTAACGTGTTAAAGGAAAAGAGTGCTTTTGAAATACGAGCATAGCTTCGCATGATTTCGTAAGCTCTTGAATCTGAAAATGCGTCATTGACATACGACATCCTTGAAGTTGTCGGAAAACACGAATCGTTCGGAGGTAACCCAATGTTGCAATTAATGGGTATTATTCTCAAACCTATTGTGAACGCCAGGCTTTGTATCGTTCTCAAAGATGAGAATCATGTACCCAATTTAAAGTCGTGCTAAGAGAATACGAGTACCGAGAATAATTGTATGAGAGGAGCGTCGGCAGTTTTGGAATCTAAGGGTTCAGAAGATGCCAATTCGTGTCTTAATCCCAAAGCTTGCGACATCAATACCAAGAAGGATTGGGAGAAAATGTACCTTTCCCATGACTGGGAGCTAGAGGACATCGATAAATTCGCAAACGGAACTCTCGTTACGATGCGCTGCAGAAGATGCAAGGTACAGAGATCGACTTCGATGATGTACTCTTCATAAGCCAAACCGTAAAATTGCTATCAATTGTCGCTTAGTGGTGACCTTCGATGAAAGAGAATCCATTTCAAAAAGTCACTCCAATATCGAACTGCCTTGAAGAAATCAAAGACGATTCTGTAGTCGCTCTTTCTGGATTTAATTTAGCTGCAACTCCCGAACACTTGATTTTGAGATTATTCGAACACTACGAAAGGACCGGGCACCCAAAGAGTCTCTTTCTTATCTGCGAGTCGCTTCCAGCTGTTCCGGGGCGAGCTCTCGATTATGTAAGCGAGCAGCTTTACAGGAAAAAAGATCATGATTTCCTTAACGGAGTTCTGATTCCCTTCTTCGGATTTTCGCCTTGGACTGCGAAACTCGTAGAGGAAAATCTTGTTGAAGCTTACGGCTGGCCTATAGGAGTTGTCGCTTATTGGTTCCGTGAAATCGCTTCGGGGCGCCCTGGTTTGATCACGAAAATTGGGATCGATACATTGCTAGATCCCCGAAGAGAAGGTGGGGCGCTCAACGCTTCTGCAAGCGGTAATATGAGGTGCAGGGTAAAGGTAATTGAAATCGAGTCCGAAGAATACCTCTATTACCACGCACCGAAACCGAATTTTGCACTGATTCGCGCAAGCTACGCTGATGAAACAGGAAACCTATCCATGGCCGATGAAGGGATAAGGGCTACGGTTCTGAATATCGCTCAAGCCACGAAAGCACGCCCTAAAGTCGGCCAGGTTATGGCGCAAGTAAGATGGATTACCGCGAGCGGCACGATTAATCCAAGAGACGTTGACGTACCCTCACCTCTCGTTGATCACATAGTGATATCTCCGAGAAATCATCATTGGCAGAGTGGAGGTTTCGAGTATGATCCCAGAGTAGCATACAGAGTCATGCAGCCGATCAATGAAGGAATGCTTTCCGACGTTCTGCCTGCAAAAGATCATACATATGAGAGAATCATTGCTGGCAGAGTTCTTCTGGAACTAGTGAAGAATCTGGAGGAGAAAGGTTCACCGGTCTTGGTAAATCTCGGAGTTGGAATTCCAGCTCTAGTATCAGCGATTGCTGCTGAAGAAGAGGTCTCGCAATACATCGTGACTGTTCTCGAATCGGGAATCTGGGGAGGGATCGCTCTCCAGGGTGCGAACTTTGGTCTCGCGCTGAGTCCGTTCGCGGTATCTCAAATGCCCGATATGTTCTCGAACTTTGAAGGTGGAGTGATAGATGCCGCTTCCCTTGGATTTCTTCAAGTTGACCCTAGGGGCGACGTTAACCCTTCCATTCTACCGGGTCGGATGTACGGTCCGGGGGGATTCCCTGTCATTGCTGAGGGGGCGCCAAGGATCTATTTTGCAGGAGCTTTTACTGGGGGTCAAAGCAAGATTCACGTGGAATCTGGAAAACTTGAAATCACCGCGGATGGGGCGATTCCGAAATTTGTGAAGCAGGTGTACAAGACGGTATTCAGCGGCCGGGAAGCCATGAAGTATGAACGGGAAGTACTCTACATCACAGAGAGGGCCGTATTTCGCTTGACCAAAGATAGAGGTATTGTTCTTGAGGAGATTTCTCCCGGCGTCGATCTTGAGAAGGACATCATTCAAAAAATGCAATTCGAGCCTGCAGTTGATTCCCACCTTGAAGAAATGGAAGCGTCTTTATTTAAAAAAGGGAAGCTGGGAGTCAAGGCAGCAATTGACTCTGCCCTAAACAAATAAAGCCAATCATATCCCCGAATGCAATTGTTTTCAACAGTCTATGAATCTCCTCATTCTCGATCTTGAAAGTAGAGTGTTTCTCATTTTAATAATAAACCGTCAAAGAATAGAATTTCAAGGGGGAGTGTCTACTTGAGGAAGGAACCAGAAGCAAGGTGGAATTCAGCGAGCCCCTATTGCATGAAACAATTGACAGAGAACGGATAATTATTCAGTTGGCTGAACGCGCAAAGAGAGCATTAATTCGGAGCACTTTGAGGATAGCATCCAGAGCTTAGACGAGATCATAAGCCATGCCTTCGAAAACTCGCGGCTCATCAAATCACTTGCAAAGATGGACTCCATGAAGGGTAATGGATGAGATGAAATGCCCGAAAAAGAACTCTCAAAGCTCATTTAACGCATTATTCTAGTTTCGATTATCAAATCTGATAATCGCCTCTAGTCCTTTTTACTTTCCCCATGAGAATATATTATCAAGTGATGCGAGGCTAGATTAAAGTTGACAAAAGTGCTTCTTGCTGAGCACGATCCGGAGCTACTGGGTCTTTACGGATCAGAACTGGAAAGGAACAATTTTGGAACCATAACTGCAAAGAATGGAAAGGAGGCAATTGGAAAGTTCATTGAGAATTCGCCAGAAATTGTGATACTTGATCAGGAGATGTCTAACCCAGGCGGGCTTGATGTCTTGAGAAGGATTCTGGCTATCAGACCGCAGACCAAAATCATCATGCTTACGATGAAAAGCGCAGTTCTCGACGAAGCGGAAAGGCTCGGGCTTGAACTATTCCTCCTGAAGCCGGTCTCACCCCAGCTGATCGTTGCTTCAGTCCTTGCTCTCTCGGACGTCAAGAGCCGTCCACAATTGATGATCGTCACCCGCTAGGCGAGTATCTTATGCTTGCCCCTCAATCCAAGAAAAAAGTTGACCACGATCATCGGCAAAGAAAGAGAACTATTGCGCTCTGGTTGGGCATTAGCGTCCTGGGGTGGTCAGCCATTGCTGAACTCGTTGCGGTCAAACTGTCGATAACTCCAATCATTTTTGCGATCCTATACGGCTTGGGAGCTTATGTTTGCTTTGGCTTCAAAAAGTGGACACTTCCTACTTTTCTTCTATCTTCAATTTCAGCGATGGTCGTCCTAGAGGTAATATTGTACTTTTTGTTTGTTCCATTAACATCTGCGAATCTCACCACACTCATCACAAACCTAGGTTTCCTACCGCTCCTTCAGGTACTCTTCATTGCGTACAGATACAGAACAGTGTACGGGGAACACGAGATTTTTGGAGAGCGTTTGCCTCGCGAGCGATAAATCGCAGTTTTCCAAAGTATGCTAAAGACCCACGAGTTTTGCACTTATGTCCCAAAGCCGCTTTGCTTCGCTTTTGTCGTAGGACTCTGCCGATGAATTCTTCTCTTTCCTTTTCGCGAAGAACTTACCGCTTACATTTTCAACTTCTGGAGACGTCGCGACGTAGATTGGAGTCTCCGCCCCTCGTTCAGCACTCAACATGAAGGGCCTTCCTATTCTAATTCCTATTCCTAGGGCTCCTGCTTCATCACCCCAGGAAGTTCTAACGGCACCAGGGTGCACGCAGTTTGCGGAAACAGCCGTGCCTTCCAACCTTATAGCCAGCTCGTGCGTAAAGAGTACTTGTGCGAGCTTGGATTGGCAGTACGCCTTCATTGCACCGTACTTCTTTTCCTCTTGCAAATCGTCAAAATCAATGTGGCCCTGATAGTGAGCGGAGGAGGTCACGTTCACAATACGCGAAGGAGCTGAAGCTTTGAGAATATCCAACAGCAAGTTCGTCAAAAGGAAGTGCGAGAGATAGTTTACTACGAATGTGGTCTCGAGACCATCCTTTGTTACAGTTCGTTTTCCTAAAATCAGTCCCGCATTGTTCATCAATATGTGCAGCTTGTCATGTTTCTCCTTGTAGATCTTAGCAAGTGATCGTACGGAGTCAAGAGAGGATAGGTCAGTTATCATTAGCTCAACCGACTTGCTTCCCGTTGAGCTTTCGATTTCTTCCTTTGCCGCGAGGCCTTTTGTCTCGTCGCGGCACACCATGACAACTGTTGCGCCCATTCGCGCAATCTCCTTTGCGGCTATCTTGCCTATCCCGGAGTTAGCGCCGGTCACAACGCAGTACTTTCCGCCAAGCTGGGGGGTATTCATCAAAATCTAATCGTCAAAACATGCAGAATATTCCAACGATTTAAGGAAACTCTCTTTGATTCTCAATATTGAGAATCATGTGCTGTGCATTTAATCAGCCAGGACCAAAGATTAAACTAGGAAAAGGGACCCAAGATATGCCAGAAATACTCGTAGCAGTCGACGGATCTAAATACTCCGAAAAGATCGTTGACTACGCGTGCGAACTAGCATTGAAATTATCCTTTCAAATAGCGTTAATTTACGTTTCAAAATTTCCGGATTTGATAGATGAGTACATAGGCGTCGGCGGAAAAGTCCCCAGTCCCAAAGCCGAGCCATACGTGCGCATCGCCGAAAAAGTCACATCAAAACTAATTGATAGAGTGCGAAAGGCGGGAATCCCCGCAGAAGCTATTTTGGAATCTGGCAGTCCTTCAGACAAGATAATTACCGTCGCTTCATTCAGAAAGAGCGACATGATTGCAATTGGTTTACGGGGCCTCCACGGAATAGAACGAATTAGGTCACTTGGCAGCGTCTCGAGACGAGTTCTGGAAGGGGCCCCTTGCCCGGTCGTCGTTGTAACAGGCCAGCCCCCTGAGAAAGGAATGTGAAAAACAAATGGAAACGAGTACGACGAGAGAAATTAGAATCAAGGAAGAAGAGCTAAACGCGGAAGAAGAATTTGAAGAAGCTTCTGAAGACGCGGCTGAAGAAGAGACCGATGAAGATGACGCCGTTGAGGAGGAGGAAGAGGGGAATGTCAGATCAACCTAAATTCAAGACCAAGCGCAAGAAAAAGCAACGAGCCCGACCCACAAAAAAGTCATCTGATAACGCCGATGAATTTGATTCGGTAGAAGAAGACCTAGAGAAAGAGGAAGAAGAGGAAATTCTGGAAGAAGAATCTGAAGACTAAACACCGTTCAGAAATGTTCCTGCACAGAGAGAACAAGGTAGCGATCGTTTTCGTGGGTGCTCGGGAATTACGTACTAATATGAAAACAACGATTGTCTTGCTTGAAGTTTTCATTGTTGCAATTCTTACCGCGTTCGCGATTACTTTCACGACCGGCACATCTGAAATACGACTGCTTGCTCTGGGATTTGTAGTTCCAATAGCGTCACTTGGCATAATTTTTATCCATTATTGTAGAAAGATGATTAGGGGGAGCTACGCCGGATCTGCAATTCTGGTAGTTGTTGGGATTCTTCTTCGAGTAGCTGTAAGCAGTCAACCAAATCTCGAAGTTTGCGGCGGTTTGCCCATAGGAGTTACAACTCTGTACATAGCACTTGGCGCTCTTCTTTCTTTGAAGAGCTATGAATCCTTTCTAGAACTGAGAAGTTTCGACAAATCCGCTTAATGAGCCTCGGTAATTCTTTGAAACGGTTTCTTCCAAGTTTTTTCCCACTAGCATTCGGGACCCATCCGTCGTCGAAATGACCTCTAATTTCTAGTGGCATGAGATGCTTGATGTGTTAGAACAAGCAAATACCAGCAGAAAAAAACATACGGGCCAATTTCCCCAATAGACTAAAACAAATTAGCCTATTCCAGCACATGGATATTCTTTTTCGCACTGATCTCTTTGAGGATTTTTGGCCAAACTGTCACGCTTACCTCGCCGAGGTGAGCTTTTTTCAAGAGCAACATGTAGGTGCGAGACTGTCCTATACCTCCTCCGATCGAAAGAGGGATATCATCGTGCATAATTGCGCTGTGATATGGTAATTTGAGCCAGTCTAGCTGTTTTGACATTTCCAACTGCTTTCGAAGACTCTCTCCGTTTACCCTTATTCCCATTGAAGAGAGCTCGTGTCTGCGCTGGGTGACGGGATTCCAGACAAGAATGTCGCCGTTCAGTCCGTGCATTTGCTGGCCGTTGAGTGTGATTGTCTCACTGACCCAATCGTCGTAGTCAGCTGCTCGCATCTCGTGGGGGAAACCATCTTTTAACACCCAACCTATTCCTATGATGAAAATCGCAGGATATTTCTGAAGTACGGCAGTTTCCCTCTCCTTCCTTGGCAAGTCCGGATATATGTCGAGAATCTCTTCAGCGTGAAGGAATTTGATTTCCTCCGGCAGATTTGGATACCTACTATCGACTAACGAGGGGAAGTGCTTCTGAACCTGCGTCTCGGTCCCTTTCAGTACTTTCCAGATCTTCCTTACGATTTCCTTCAGGAATTCCAGGTTTCGCTCGCCTTCTTTAATTGCCCTTTCCCAGTCCCACTGATCTACGTAAGCGCTATGATCATGGTCAAGAAAGTAGTCCTTTCTTACCGCTCGCATGTCGGTGCAGAGTCCTTCGCCAACCTTCATTCCGAATTCTCTTAGGGCGAGCCGCTTCCACTTGGTTGCTGCCTGCACAACCTGTGCGTCGATGGGATGTTTGTTGTAGTCGTTTGATATATGGAACTGCACCGGAGTGCGCGATCCGTCGCGGTCAAGCATGTCATTGACGCCGCTTTCAGCGTCGACAATCAAGGGGACTTGAACCATCATCAAATTGAGCTCTCTGCAAAGGTTCTCCTCGATGTAACTCTTGATCGCGAAGATCGCTTTCTGGGTGTCCTTTGGGTTCAGAAGCGATCTATAGTCTTTTGGCAGAACCTTTTCCACCTGTTCGTATGTTCCAATTCCAGGTCCTGCCAAGTCAGCTTTCTTTCTTAACTTCTCTGTTTCTTGCATTGAATCAAACGTGGCAAATCCAATATTTATCACTGGATTACGATTCTCAAGAATGAGAATCGCGGAAGTTCCACATCAATCGGTTC
>JASHSF010000162.1 GCA_030036955.1 Nitrososphaerales archaeon | reverse complement strand
GACTCCCTTCTGAGCTCAAGGAAATAAATCAAATTGCGCATGATTCTGGAATGGCCGTCGTCGAGGACGCAGCCGAAGCAATTGGTGCTTCTTACAGAGGCAAAAAAATTGGCACGATCTCAAACTTGACATGCTTCAGCACATACGCTACGAAAAATCTTCACACGGGCGAAGGCGGTTTTGTCACAACGAACAATGACTCATTCGCCGAACTTTTGAGGAAAATCCGAAACCAGGGTCAAGCATCGAAGTACAATCAAACAGAGATCGGCTACAATTTCAGGATGCTAGAAACTTCTGCGGTAATTGGTTTGCATCAGCTGAAAGTGCTGGATAATCTGAACGCAAAGAGGCGAGAAAACGCAGCGTATCTACTACGGGAGCTCGGTTCTATCACTTCCCTAAAGTTTCAGAGAGTGGATCGCCCAAGCGAAGATTCCTGGTACATGTTCGCTGCATTGGTAGAAAGCGAACAAAGCAGGGATGAAGTTGTCGGCAAGCTCCGAGCTCTTGGCGTGGAGGCGGACGTCGCTTGGCCGACGCCGATTCATCTCCAACCGTTCTTTCGAGAAATTCTGAAATTGCCTGAACGCAGTTTTCCCATTGCAGAACGAATCTGCCGCAAGATATTCCAGCTGCCAGTTCACCCATTCCTGACGGCGGCGGAGCTAGAAAAGATCGTGACTTCTGTAAAATCGGTACTGTAGTGACAATTGATCATCTAGTAAGCGCGGGCGAAATAGACTAGGTTTTTTGCTGGCTCTCCGCAGACTATGCATTTGCTCTCTCCAACGTTGTCGGGTTGATCGAATGGTATGGCTCTAATGTCCGCGCCCGTTTTTTCCTTCACATCGATCTCGCATTTGGGCGAGCCGCACCAGAAGCTCCTCACGAATCCGCCAGTTCGTTCTATCACGCCTACAAGCTCAGCATAAGAACTTACATCGTGGATGCTGCTTTCGAATTGCTCCTTTGCCTTGCTCCAGAGATTTTCCTGTATTTGCGACAGAAGTTCGACGGCTCCCGCAGATGCTTCGCCGACCGGTAAGATCGTTTTCGATCCGTTGTCCCTTCTCACAAACACGACGACATCTTTTTCGAGATCTCTCGGTCCAAGTTCAATCCTCAGGGGAACCCCTTTCATTTCCCATTCGTTGAACTTCCAACCGGGAGTGTAATTCTCTCTGGAATCAATTTGTGCTCTAACTCCAGTCTTTTGAAGGACCCCTTGGATTTCTGAGCACCTTTGCAGTACCTTTTCGGCGCTGCCTTTCTTAGAAAAGAGGATTGGTATGATTACAACCTGAACAGGGGCAAGCCTTGGTGGAACGACGAGACCTTTGTCGTCGCCATGGATCATCACCAGTGACCCGATTATTCTCCAAGATGTTCCCCACGAAGTTTGCCATACATACCGCATCTCTCCGTTTTCCCCGAGGAACCTTATCTCGAATGGCTTTGAAAAATTCTGACCGAGCTGGTGCGAGGTGCCCATTTGAAGCGCCTTTCCATCTGGCATCATCGCTTCGAGTGTAGTCGTGTACACTGCTCCAACGAATTTTTCCCGGTCGCTCTTCTTTCCAATCAAGACCGGGAATGCTGCCAGCTCTTCCATTATCCTCTTGTAAAGTATCAGAATGTCCATCACTTCTTTCGCAGCTTCTTCCTCTGTTGAGTGGGAAGTGTGTCCCTCCTGCCAGAGAAACTCCGTACTTCGCAAGAAAGGTTTGGTGGACTTGATCTCGGCTCTCAGCACAGAGTTCCAGACGTTCAGCAAAAGGGGCAGGTCCCTCCAGCTGCGTATCCAGTTTCGAATGGCGTCGTGGATTATTGTCTCCGACGTCGGCCGCACGGCGAGGGGATCCGCAAGCTCGTCGGCCCCCGCCTTCGACACCCAGAAAACTTCGGGGTTGAAGCCCGCAAAGTGTTCAGATTCTTTTTCCAGCAAAGATTTTGGTATCAGGGTCGGAAAGTACGCGTTCCTGTGACCGGTTTTCTTGATTTCCGAATCGAAGAAATCTCTAATCAGCTCCCAGATCTCATAGCCGTTAGGGCGTATTACCATGAATCCCTTTCCGCTCGAAGAGTAGTCGGCGAGCTCTGCTTTCAGGACCGTCTGAGTGTACCACTCTGAAAGATCGTCTTTCTTTCTTACCGTAATCCCGAGACTTTCCTTCTGTCCTCGGTCCGGACCGGAGGTAACCTGCAAATTGTAATCTAGATCCTTTGCAGGTTTCCGGTCCCCATTGAAGATTTCGCCGCGTTTCTTCTCTGGAGACGTTGCCCGAGCATGATGAATAGGACAGCTGTCGTAGCAATTGCGACGGGAATAGTGAACAGAATGAAGTAGTTCGAAGCGTTGTAGAGGGCACTGCTGAAAACATACGTGCCGTACTCGTAGTCAAACGCCCAATGAATGAGAATCGTCGCCGGAAGGCCGTACTGATAGTAGAGAACGCCGAAGGCGACGCCCGCGCCCGCAGCTTCGCTTATCTTCCCTATCCCCCAACCGCCTCCGAAGAAAACGTGGGCGTATCCGAATAGCGCTGCGCTGATTGCAATCAATATGTACATGAGCAGCTGGTGCCTCTTGTAATCTGCAGGGGAGTCGTTTTTCTTCAGGTATCTCATCGGATGCCAGAGCGCCATCAATCCGTCCTTGACCCTTCCCCTTCCCCAGAGAATCACCAAAGCTGCAACCCCGATCGGAATTACCCTGAACCCCAGCTCTTCGCGAATCGGAGCTATGGCATAGCTCAAGAATGTAAGAAGAGGATCTGAAGCTGCAAGGCTCCCAGTCGCGATGCCGCCCGCCGCCTGCAAAGACGCGAGCAGATCTTGTCCCCATAGAACTATCGTGAAAAGGGACACCACCGCAAACATTGAATTAGAATATATTCCGCTGACGCCTTCACGGTAACCTTTCTTGAGAGCTCCGATCACGCTCTGAGAAGGCCCGTTCAGCGCCATTGCGAACAATATTATGAAAATTACCCAGAGAACAAGAAACAGCTGACCGATGGTGTAGCTGATAGGAACCTGAACCGTGAACAGCGTCACGAAGAACACGATCCCCTCAGAAGCAGGGATTACGGTCGCGGCGGAATAGTTAGCTTGCACATCATAGGTAATATCCGAGTATGGAGCTGAAGCAGCAGACTGGTTTACTCCCATGATGACAACGTAGTGGATTGTAAAATTGTCCTTCGCTATGTTTGCAAGCTCGGCACTCTGAATCGTCATATTCTGGAGCGGTACGTTGCCGTTTGAATTTGTTGTTACGTTTCCAACGTAAAAAGAGGCCGAGGGATTCATCAAAGCTGAGTTTGATGGATCAAAGACAGGATCGATCCACACCTGCACGACAGAGTTCGACTGGAACCCTGCGCCGTCGAACTCCAGGATAGCTCCGCCTGAAGACTGCGGCAATGTCACAGCGACAACGTTGCTTATCGGCTGATTGAAGACAATGTAACTCCCGTACGCAAATGTGACAAAGGCAAATACAATCATTATGACTAGCAGCACGCCGAAAACGAATGCGAAGGGATGGGAATTTCCGGACCTGGAGCTTGACTGCAATCGAATCCCATCATGGCTCGAGAAAGTTTGCGAGGATCCCACTTTGCCATATCTTGAAAGAAAAAGCTTACCTCCAAAGCACCGCAATTTAAAATCGATCTGAAAAGCAAAGATTTTTCATTGGTTGTCTTATTTTCAGTTCGGAACATGCGCGCCAAACTATTGTGGTACACACCGGATCCTGAACGAACGGTTGCGCTTGCGATGCGCAGGTGTTACAGCTCGAAACCCATTGAGGATCTAGAGAAAGAACTTGTAGCCAAACCGGGTTACGAGAAGGAGCTAATTGCAAAAGCCCTTAGGGACAAGACCTTCGATGTTATCGAACACGCCGTGTTCATGTTTGAAATCGAAGGGATAAGCAGGATTTGTTCCCACCAGCTCGTTCGCCATAGGATCGCATCTTACGATCAAGAGTCCCAGAGGTTTAGCGCTGTTGAGAAAGAAGATTTCATAATCCCTCCTACCATTCAGTCGCACCCAGAAGCTCTCAAGGTCTACGAAGAATTGCTTCGCGCTTCCGTTGAAGCCTTCAAGAAACTCAAGGAGCTAGAAGTGCCGAAAGAAGACGCGAGGTTCGTTCTGCCGCAATCCATAGGCACCAAGCTTGTGGTCACCACTAACGCCAGAAGTTTGATGCACTTCTTTTTTCAAAGAACTGCAGTGCAGGCTCAGTGGGAAATTCGTGAGCTTGCAGAACTGATGCTGAAAGAATGCAAGAAAGTCGCCCCGTCTATTTTCGCTCAGGTAGTCGAAGCTTGACAGCATACTTTACCGACTCCATGAGCGACGAATTCAAGAAAGCCATGGAAGAGGCTATGAAAGATTTGGACGAGGAATCCGGCGAGCCTAAGAAAAAGAAAACCAAAGTGGTAAGAGCTAGAAAATCAAGAAAGAAAAAGACGAACGCCTAAAATCTTGGAACAGTGACTTGCGTATTCTAACTTTCTTTTGGAGCTTTTTCCAAGGAAACGTGCCCCCGGTACCCGCACTTGTCGCAAAAAAATTCCTCAGGTGTCATCCAGCCAGCGAGTGAGTTTGCAAGACGCAATCTCGAGAGACAATTTGGACAGAGCTTCTGGCGCCCCTTGAGACTTCTCCTCCTCAGCTTGATTTTTCCTGTTTCTGATTCGGGCGCGGATGAAGTATCGCCAGATGCTTCGCCCATGGCAAAACACTTGCCAACGCTTACTGAACTTCTATGGACCGCTCTGCAAAGCCCATCCCTACAAGACGGTCGCGAACGTTGTCTCTATGGTCGCCTTGAAGTAGAATGTATCCGTCCTTGGCAGTTCCACCGCATGCCAGCTTGCTCTTTAACTCGTGAGCAATCTTGACAAGGTCGCTCCTTTTTGGATTCAGTCCTTCGACCATAGTCGTAGGCTTTCTGAATCGACGCATCTCAAGGCGAACGACAATTCGCGTCTCTTCCTTTTCTAAATCTTCGCAGACGCAGATGTCTTTAGGAAGTCCACAGGTTGTGCATACTTCTGCCAAAGCTCTAGAGCTCTCCAGAAGATGCCAGATTTCGGAAAAATTTTTCGAGTACCTTATGCATCGTTGGTGATTTGATCGTGCTGAAATTATAAAAACGTTGTGTCGCTCGTTTTTTGACCCAGAGATCAGTTAAGGCAAGTAACAATCCAAATATGTATCCGTGGCCCTGAATATGCTTGGGTAAGCCAAAAAAGAAATGCCAGCGGTCTGTGCGAGATGCGGCGACGAATACACTCCAATGTTAGAATCTGATGAAATTGAAGGGCTCTGTCCTGCTTGTCTTTTCGATCCTGAAAGGGATCAAAGTTACTGTCCGTATTAGCGGATCTGCAGAACCTGATTCACCGAGTGTAAGATTGCATTAGGGCATCTCTCGTAATTTTTGTTTTGTCAAAAATCGCACGAGTTTAGCCGGGGTAGAGTGGGGAACGGCTTGATAACAACAGACAAACTCGAAGAAATAAACTCTCAACTGAATTCTTTCATCACGATTCACAAAATTGAACCCGCGAACTCTGGTCCTCTGAGCAATATTACATTTGGAATTAAGGACATTATTTACACCCGAGGTATCAAAACCACAGCCGGTTCCAAAATTCTAAGAGACTTTGTTCCCGATGATAACGCCTGGGTTGTTCAAAAAATTCTCGACTCAGGCGGAACCATTTTGGGCAAGACCAACACTCACGAATTTGCTTTCGGTGCGACAGGTACCTCTTCAATTGCCGGTCCTGCCAAGAATCCTGTTGACAGAGACAGAATCACGGGAGGTTCAAGCAGCGGCTCGATTGCGGCCGTGGCTTCTAGAATGGTTGATGTAGGGATCGGTTCGGACACAGGAGGTTCCATTAGAATTCCCGCTTCCCTTTGCGGAGTTCCTGGCTTCAAACCCACAAGAGGCAGGGTTCCTCTCGATGGAATCATGCCCCTTAGCTGGACTCTCGATACTATTGGCATTTCTGCACTACGAATTGATATCATACGTAAAGTATTTTCGATATTGAGCCAGGAAAAACAAGGACCGACGGCCTCCGCGAACCTTCGGGAAAAACCCAAGCTCGGTAAGTTTCTGTTTGACCATTCCGGTTATTCTTCTAAACTGGAGCCAGTGATGAACGAGCTGGAAAAACACTTTGAGATAGCCGACGCTGAACTGCCACTGCTGCAGGAAAAGGGCGCAGAAGTAAGGCGCAACATTACACTTGCGGAAGCTGCGACCTATCATAAACAATACTTTGAGACGAGATCAAACGATTACTCTCCTGACGTCAGACATCTCATTGAGCTTGGAAGAGAAATGAAGGCAATGGAATATGTCGAGTCGTTGCGCCAGAGGGACAAGATTATGCGGGAATATTCGAGCAGCTTTGGCGAGTATGACCTGATCGTAAGCCCAACAACTCGAATCCCTGCACCTAGAATCGACAGCGTATTGGGAAACGAGATGGATTATCGCGATGATCTCATCTCAAATACAGAACTGTTCAACGTCGTCGACGCGCCGTCCATTTCAATTCCGGTTGCTAAATCTAATGGACTTCCTTTGGGTTTAATGATCAGCGGAGCTCTTTTCCAGGATGACTTGGTGCTTGACGTAGCAGAAAAGGTACTAGAAATAATTGCAAAGCCGATACCCGTTTGAAATAGAGTAACTTCAGCTGTCCATGATTCGCATAAGAGTAGCCGTAACTACTCAGGGAGCTCAGAGCAAATTTTCAAAGGGATTCACACTCTTGTGTCGGAGCTCGGCGGATCTTCAAGCGTGGTTCAAGGGAAGTTTGGCGGCTACTTCCATTCCCAAACTTTCAAGCGGAAGTTACCTGCTTCGTCGATGTCCAACTCCCATACCCCCGGGACGCTATTTAGCCTCGCAAATTTTGCCGAGGTAGCCTGCCAGATAACTCCACCACGCCAGCTCGCTTTGAGGCCGCTTCCGGTAGGTCGCCCCCTTCCATGAGCGTTCACACCTACATTGTCCCCGTCTTTGGTCATGCAAATTCCATTGAACTCTGCAATCAAGGTTCCCCCCTGCGGGGTTGCGACGCCTGTATAGACAGATGAATAGTCTACACCGAACAATTTGCCAGTTCCCTGATATGTCTGTTCCACCTTTCCGTCGGGGAGTACTCTCATCCCTGCGAACTTTCCAGTTTCCTCGAAAGCTAAATCTCCAAGAGCCATTTGAATTTTCGAGCCAGTGCTATTCCTATTTATGAGTTCTCAGCTCTCATTCATTTCCAAAATGATCCGATCTTTCCAAGTTGTCCAAGTCATCGCTTGCTTGCGCTTTGCCATTCCAAAGAATGCGCTTTTTGCTGTGAGATCGATTTTTCCTAAAAGCTTGGATAAAGAAACATACAGGTGTGCGCATTTATTCCATAGATCCGTGGACCAGAGAAGCCATATTTTCACAAGCGTTTAGCACTAGGGGCGGGGTGGGTAAGTTTTACAGTATGAGAAAATATGAATAACAATCCCTCTAAGAGCTAGCCGGTTAGTTTTGCTTGGAAAAAAAGAACTACCTCATAGACATTGACGGGGTCGTATGCTGCGACATCTCGAACGAGGAGCCTGAGCGCATGATTGACGCCGAAGAGATGCCCGGAGCGAAGCAGTGGGTCAATGCGCTCTACGACGCCGGACATTACGTCTGTTTCTTTACGGCTCGCTTGACGCGCCACAAGCAGGTGACAGAGCGATGGTTAAAGTCGCACGGTTTCAAGTTCCATAAAGTCCTCTATGGCAAACCGAGAGGCGGCCACTACCATTACGTGGACAATGCGCACGTACAGGCGACGACCTTCAAGGGCCGTTTCAGCCCTCTCAAGAAGAAGACCTTGACGATAGAGGTTTTTGAGGATTAAGTCTCAGTTCAGATGCTAGAATTTCAGTCGTCATTAGTCGGTCATGATTCGCATCATGGAGCTCTGACCGAGACCGAGCGGAGTTTCGCTCCAAGATATTTTCAGAAGATCTCCTTCAATGTCATCTACCTTTCCTTTGGCAATTTTCGTCTTCGAGATATCAAACTGAACTTCGCGTCCGACCATTTTCTGTAGCTCCGGAATTGCGAGGTTCTCTTGGACGGCAACCAAGCACGAATAGTCATCGTCAAAGCTGATCACAACGGCTGTAACGGGCATCTGATCTTTACCAGAATAGTTTTCCTTTCAAAAGTAATTTATTATTATCGTAGCTAGCCGTGATTCACTATCACTTTGACATGATTTTCAGACAGCGCTGTTCGCATAGCTTCGTCGACTTTTTCAAGGGGCAGTTTCGCGGTAACAAACTTTTCAACATTGATTCTCTTTTCTTCTAAAAGATAGAGCGCGAGATCCATTTCGCTTTCTGTAGTCGCATAGCTAGTAGTAATCGTGAGCTCGTTGAGGAGCATCGATTGCAGATCGAGCGCATAGCTCGAACCCTTGTGCATAGCGCCGAAAAGAAGGAGGCGCCCTGATTTTCTAACCGACCTGACAGATTCAGGAAATACAACTGGACTGCCCGTCGCCACGATTACAAGATCGAATCCCACTCCATGAGTCATTCGTCTTGCCTTCTCGGAAAAATTTCCATCCAATATCTCCTTGGAGTTCAACGGAATTGCGCTCTCGTACTTTTGGGCAAAATCGAGCCTTACTTGACTGATGTCAACCGTTACGAGGTTCACATCCGGAAATTCTGATCGCAACAGCTCCATGTGGAGCAATCCTATCGGTCCTGCCCCAACAACCAGAACGTTCCTGACCTTCGATCCTCCTAGAGTCTTAGCGGACTCGAAATGACCGGGAAGAGCCTTTCTCAGGCCCCGAATGCAGCAGCCAAGCGGTTCCACGAAAGAAGAAGAGTCAAAAGAAATTTTATCGAATCTGTGAACGCCCTTCCTGTTCACGTTGTACTTTGCCACTCGAAATTCATCCGCGAAACCTCCGGGGTCAAAGTTGCTTTGCTTGAACTGCTCGCACATCGTTTCCGCCCCTGCCTTGCAAAGAGCGCACTTGCCACAAGCGACGTGGTGGTGCGGAATGACCTTTTCTCCTTCAGAATATAGCTCCGTTTTGCTTTCGAGAACCTCGCCGGAGACCTCGTGGCCGAGAATCATGTTTGATGTGTACGCTCCCGAGAGCTTTTCGAGATCTGTTCCGCAAATACCGGAAGATCTCATGCGAACCATGATCGCGCCCTGCTCGAGCTCCGGCCTAGGAACCTCTCTCAGCTCGACGCGGCCATTTGCTCCGACAAACGCCGCCCTGATTCGGGGTGCGCTCATTTCAATCTGAAAATCTACTAACCTGGAAGCTATAAATTAGATTGTGGCAGTTTGTAGAGTCACAATATCTTGAGCTCCCCCGTCTCCTCGAATAACTGGATTTTTTACGGCCTGGGCATTGTATTCGTTCTGCTTGGAATCAGTTTCTTTTTGATCCCATTACTTTTCAACACGGGCGCGCTATCGAACGTCAAGGTGCCACCGATACTGCTCTACGTGTACAACAAAGGCGGATTCTATTTCGCCACTTCGCCCATTTTGCTAATAATTTCCGCGATAACCGTCATAGTGTTTATCGTTCGCCGGTAAAGGCATCTCCGAGAGCTTGAATCGTCGCCTTCCAGTCCTTTGCCTTAATCACGCCGCTTGCGACCAAAATTCCCTTCGCTCCTAACGTGACGGCAGTAGTAACGTCCTGAGGCTCCACGATACCTGCTCCGCAAAGCAAAGTTGGTTCTCGCTTGCCTGCAGAGCCGCGCTTCAATGCTTGCAGGGAATCTGTGATCAATTCGGGGCGAGCCTTCGAAACGGCATTGCCCGAGCCGATCAGCTCCGGGGGTTCTATGGCAACAAAATCGGGTTCAAGATTTGCGAACTTTTCAACTTCAGTTTCATCCTGCGCGCAAACGACGCTTTTCATTCCGAGATCGCGAAGGGTTTGGACGAGAATCTCAATTGCTGTGGAGTCTAACCTGTGTTCGCTGTGGTTAATCAGCGACCCCCTTGCTCCGGAGATTTTTGCGATTTTGGGCACGAGGTATCCGGTGGTACTACCGGGCTTTGCATCGTCAAGGTGCTGCGTCAGGATTGGAAGATTCGGAAAATCCCTCGATAGGCATGAAACGGAAAACGCTGGAACAGCCAGATAGATCTCTACGGGAGACGGCTTTGAACGCGACTTGAACTCTGACGCCGCTCTCGCCAAATCGGTGGCGAATTCCCCAGCAGCATTTTCGTAATTTTTGCTATTTACTATAAAATGAAACAAGGAAAATGGCTACAGATTTCCTTTCCTGCAGAAAGATAACTGGGATTTCGAAAATGTTGGGAGGCTATTCGTCGCCTTCGTCGTCAAAGTCTTCTTCCCAAGAATCATCGTCGCCATCCTCATCATAGTCTTCCAACTCTTCGTCTTCTTCTGACAAGAATTCGTCGCTTCCTGAAAGTGCGACTAGCGTTAGTAATCGCTCACATAAAGTTTTTCCCATCAATGGTTTCGTCGATGACTCTATAGACACAGGTACAAACCGAAATGCATGACATTGATTGCGCCGAAAGAGCGCAAATTCTTGATGCCGGAAGGATGGTTTTCGAAAAAGCAAAGACGATCATTTACCCGACGGATACCGTTTATGGGCTCGGAGCTAATCCTCGATCGAAAGAGGGCGTCAGCAAATGCTTTCAGATCAAGGGAAGAGACGCGAGCAAACCACTCCCTGTGCTTTTTTCT
>JASHSF010000161.1 GCA_030036955.1 Nitrososphaerales archaeon | reverse complement strand
GGGCATTATCACGGGCAGCATGACTACGCGATGATTAGCGTTGAAGCACCGCCTTCAGTCGCGGGACTAGAAGAGTACCCCCGCCCCCTTCCATACTCCGCAGGGATACCTTCCCTCGTGATTGACACTGTAATCGTTTCCCCTTGGAACAACCTCCGGGCGTTCGAACGGATAATGAAGCGTCACAGGAACGAAGTTGCCGCGATTATAATGGAGCCAATCATGGCAAACTCCGGCGTTATACTTCCGACCTCTGCAGATTACTTAAAGTCTGTAAAGGAAATTGCTACCCAAAACGATGCCCTGTTAATCTTTGACGAAGTCATAACAGGCTTCCGCGTTGCACCTGGAGGAGCTCAGCAGATGTACGGGGTTGCCCCGGATCTGTCCACTTGGGGTAAAGCGATGGGAGGAGGAGTGCCGATTTCGGCAGTGTCGGGGCGCAAAGAGTACATGGAGCTAATCGGACCCGGCAAGGCCTCGTATGGAGGGACATATTTCGCAAATTCGCTGACTCTTGCAGGTACGCTGGCTAACCTCGAAATTCTTTCGGCAAATGACAACATCGCGTTCAATGTTCTGAAAGCCCACACTAACAAACTAACTTCTGAGCTGTCAAAAGCAGCGGACAAAGCCGGACAAGATATCTTCATGCAAAGCGCCCCTGGAATATTTTCGCTCAGTTTTACGAAGCAGAAGAAGATAATGAACTACAGGGAGAGCTTGCTCATCGACTGGAATAAGTACAGGCTCCTATCGCAAATTCTGATGAATCACGGGATCTTCCTCCATCCAGATAACTATGAGCGCGTCTCGCTCTCAACCGTGCACACCGAGGAAGATATCGAGGCAACCGTAAGGGCGTTCGAGGATAGTTTCCGGCAGATTCGCGACTGGAACAATTAATCGCATACCAGCTTCGAGATTTCGGACTGCCTGAAAAAATTCAAAGACTAACCGACCCTCTAAATTTCGAGAAGGTATATAATTCCGAAATCGATCGCTTAGCGGGATGCACATCTCGGAGCGAGAGGTTTTAGTCGGCAAGTACAAGCACGCAGCGTACAAGCCTTGCTACTGGACCGCGCAGAGCCTTCGAACCGGCGGGCGAAGGCAGTGCTACAAGCACCACTTCGGGATCAAGAGCCAACTGTGCATCCAATCGACTTCGTTTCGCGGATGCAACATTGCATGTTCTTTTTGCTGGAGAGATGTAGAGGGGAGACAGCACAGTTTCCAAAAACTTGACGAGCCCGATTTGATTGCAGAAGAGCTCGTAAATCAGCAATCTCTCATAATCGAAGAAAGCCTACCCGACGCGCTGTCGAACTACGACAACATGACTAACATCGTCTGCGAGCTGAGTCACCGCTTCTCCACAATACAGGAACTTGCGAGTAAGTGCGGCATTTCTAGACAGAGAGCGGAAGACGCCTTGATCGACCTCAAGAATGCTGGCGTCGTGCAGCAACTATCGGAAAAGAAAACATTCGCATTAAATCATTCTCGAAATTTTCCAAAAGGGGGTTTTACTCACGAGGAAGCAATTGATCTGGTTGAAAGACTCGTTGCCTCGAGAAAGGATATCATCGACGTGCACCTCGAAGCCGCAAAACCAAAACACGTTGCAATTTCTTACGACGGAGAGCCGACAATGTACACTCGACTACCCGAGCTAATATCCGAGTTCAGGAAAAGAGGAATTTCCACATTTTTGGTTACCAACGGAACATTTCCCGAAAGGATTATTGAAATGAAAGAAAGTGGGAATCTTCCAACTCAGCTTTACGTCACGCTTGCTGCACCCGACAAGGAAACCTACCTTAAGGTGTGCTCGTCGGTGCAGCCATTTTTTCCGGTTCACTCGGACCACTGGGATCGCCTTAACAAAACTCTTGGGTTGCTTTCGAATCTTGGATGCAGAACAGTGATCAGAATCACAAGCGTTCGGGGAGTAAACATGATCAAGCCTGACCTCTACAGACAGAGAGTGCAGCAGGCTTGTCCGAGCTTTCTTGAAATCAAAGGGTTCTCGATAAGCGGGAACGCGCCAAGGATATCGGAAAGGCTCGGCGAAACGAGACTCGGTCCCAGAGATCCATCCCTTCTCAAAGCTGCCCTAGCATATGCTCCAACCCACGACGAAGTCATAGATTTTGCCAGATCGATTTCCAGTGATTTCACATCTTTTCCCCTAGTGAGCGAGAGCCGCCTCAATCGTCAGGCTCTCATGAGAGTTTCTTGGAAGTCTAGAGACGTCGAAATTGATTTTGCCGACGTGTGAATTGAAATTCGAAAGAGACATAAAGCTCGAAAAAACTGCCTAATGCATTAGCATGGACATTTCATCGGGTTTAATCGGTCTCGTACTTTTGTTCGTTGACGGTCTTATCTTCGGAGTCGCGATAAAGAAAGGCTTCACAGCGGTCGTCTTGATAATTCTCGGCTTCCTCCTAGCAGGATTCATCGGATTCGCTGTTCCGCTCCTGACGATCAGCAATTTTTCGGGCGATTTGAGCCACTGGGCCAGCCTCATTGCGTCGGATATTGGCGTCATTATCTACGGCTTTCCGATCGCTTGGATAATCGGACTTGTCGTAGGTCTAGTGATGTAGAGGTTCCTGAGCACCTTGAAAAAAGAGGACACCGCTGCGCTGAACCGCGCGGCATAGTCACAGTGTGGCAGCGCTACCGCTAGGTTGGGCGCTTTTTATAGTTGCATAGTAGTCACCGATCGTCGTTCGCGCCTTCGCGCGAGCAAGATTGATTTCTTAGGCGAAAACATCCTTCGGAAGCTTTGATTTTGCGATTTGAATTCTGCGAGTGAAAAACCGCACAAATCTACTATGCAAGCGTTTTCTGCGTTTCATCATTAACATGTTACCTGCGTTCAATTCGTTTCACGCTCTGAATTTAGAATTCGTCTTCATGCTACTAAAGCCTTGCCGTGCGGCATGGTTTTCTAGCAATTTGTGAAAGTTGAAGGTCAATAGGACCGAAATATATCGAAAGTAGAGGGAGTGAGATTATTTCGCTTTATGATCTTTTTTTGATCCGTACGGCGTTAGCAAAACCGAAATAATGGTGATGTATTTTGGAAGCTACATTTCTTGTCGCAGAAAAAAAATCTTGATCGTGAAAGCGCTCTTGCGATCGCCCTTGACTTTCAGGAAAAAACAAAAGACCTGTACAAGAAATATGAGATCGGCGGAAGCATACGACGAAAAGAGCCCGTAGTCCACGACATTGATTTCGCTGTGATTCCTGCGGACAAGGATTTCGCTTCGTGGAAAGAAAAAGTTTCGAAGAGAGTCGAGAACATCGGAGGTTCGGTTAAGTCATTTGGCGAGGTAATCAGCGATTTTATCTACAAGGGCGTCCAAGTGAATCTATTCATTTGTCCAGACGAAGATTCGTGGGGTATAACTTTGATGTGGGCGACTGGCCCCAGGGGACACACCATCGGGATGAACATCAAGGCCGAGAAGAAGAATCTGCTCGCAAACTCTCAGGGAATTTTTACAAGAAACGAACCCCGAAAGAGGATTCCTGTGAGAACTGAGGAGGACGTTGGCCTAGTGCTCGGATGGAAATATAAACCACCCGAGACGAGAGGCAAGCCAGTTCGAAAGGATCAAGCTCCTTTCTGATCGTTTGCGCTTTAGTATTTACAATATAGAGCACTCAATACCGCTATTGCTTCTACGTAGACAAGAGTAATTAGCGAAGATCACGAGATTCTTATCTGAGAGTATGGGAAATGAATCGTGAATCGCACGCTGAGCTTGAGAATCGAAAAAAGAATTTGGAAGTAATCGATTCCATAATTGAAATTGAAGGGCCTTCTGCTGGACCTTTGCTCGAGGTTAGAGATTTTCTAAACCGCCGAGTACATACTCTTGAGCAAGCTTAGCGAATGCTCTAATTTGTAGAGCTCGTTTTTATCCCCCAAATTTCTCAGCTTCCATCTCGAGGCTTTGCGGTTTGGAAGTGTACGTCATGCGCCACGGTGAGGCGGGAAAAAGATTACCTGGCTCCCCTAAAGATTTTGAAAGACCCCTAACGGTGCTGGGTCGCAAGGAGATTGAAGAAATCGCAAAGGCGATCGGCGGTATTGAGAAAAACTTTGTTAACGTGATCACTAGTCCCTTGAAGCGAGCGGAAGAAACTGCCGCCCTCGTTGCGAAAGAGTTGAAGATCGAGGGAAAACTCGAAAAGTGGGACGAACTAAAGCCCGAAGGAAGGCGAGAAGAATTTTACTCAAAACTTTCAAGACTCAAGCGAGACAGCGCGGTTCTCGTCGTAGGGCACGAACCTTACTTGAGCGCAATGATTTCCGACATCGTTTCAGGCTCTAGCGAAGCTCGGATTTCACTAAAGAAAGGATCCTTGGCAAAGATCAGAATAGACAGGTTGACTCCGAAGCTCTCCGGCGAGCTGAGGTGGCTTCTTACGCCGAGGCAACTCAAAAAAATGAGCTGAAATCTTCATCTCTGTGGACCCTCGCAAAAAACAATAATTCTCTATCCGTCCAGCCCAAGCGATGATTAGCGTTTGCGGGCCAGAATTGGAGTAATTGACATGGGATTCAACTCCCTGAAGCTTGTGAACTACGATGTCCGCGACGACAAATCATTTTCGGTCCTCGAGAAAGTAACTGTACCTACGAGGCTTGGGAAGGGCATTGATGATTACGGCTACCTTAACATCGACGCAGTTCAAAGGGTAATCGACGGACTGAAACTATTCCGGGACATTCTTTCAATTGAGTCGATCAAGCAATCGATTGGCGTAGCGACGAGCGGAGTACGAGACAGCGTAAACAGGGAATCCTTCCTTCGAACCGTGAAAAAAGAAACCGGGTTTGCATTCAGGGTTGTTTCGGGAAGGGATGAAGCGCTTTACTCACTCAAGGGTGCTCTAAATTCAGTATCCATCCACCCGAACATTTTGTTCTTCGACATCGGCGGGGGCAGCCTTGAAATTGTTCTCTGCGAAAGCTTCGTTGTCAAGAATGTCTATTCGCTGCCACTCGGCGGACTCCGGCTTACGAACATGTTCTCCGGCAAGAGAAAGGGTTACGAAAAGATGGAGGAGCACATTTTAGATTCTCTCCCGAGCCCGGGCGCCCTGCACCTGAGGTCCGATACTGTTTTGATCGGCGTAGGGGGAACTCTCCGCGCCCTCGCTCGTTTTGAGCAGGAGCTATCGAACTACCCTCTCAACAAGATTCACAACTACGTAATGAGCTTCGATTCAGTGCCCTACGTTCACGACAAGCTTCGCGAAATGAAACCGAAAGAACTTGAAGAAAACGAATCAATCGGCTCAAGTAGAGCCGATACGATCGTTGCAGGATCTCTCGTGATTGAGCTTTTGATGGAGACATATGACTTTCAAAAGCTTACAGTAAGTACGCACGGTCTGCGCGACGGCGTTCTCGCTTCGTATCTTGAAAACAAATCGTGGCTCAATTTGCAGTCTCCGAATCTGTCTAATGACTTTCGTGCCATTGCACGATGGAGGAGTGAACAGATTCTCGAGGGACTGAGCGGTCACATATCCAAGGAGAGCCTCGATTTGATCAATTCCTTCGTAAGCCGGAGGCTCATATCGGAGAAGGAGAGAGCGCTCGTTTCTTTTACGATTTCTTTCCTGCTTCTAAAGCGCCCCCTTTACTCTGCCGAGACGGTTTTTGATACAGTAGTAGACCAGGACAGCAACCTTTCCCATGAAGATCAGTTGCTCCTCGCGCTCTGCATCGTGAGGACAATGAGCACCAAATCGACGGACCGACTGATAATCCACTACAAATCCCTGCTCAGGCCAAAGATTAGAGGTGTCCTGAGGAGGCTCGCCACATTTTCCAAATTTCTCGAGTTTGTAGAGAAAACGGGTTGCCACGTGGAAACGGAAGATAGAAAAAGCGGCCTAAATCTGAAGCTCAAACCTAATAATCTTAAAAGTAGCAAAGAATTTCCTATACAACTCCTCGCCAAGCTCGTGGCCGAACTGTCCGAAGCTTTTGCTATAGATGTGACCTATGAAATAGCCGGACTGCCAGGTAGAATGTGAGCTAAATATACAGATGACAAGAAATTGCAGAGCGAAAACCGAGAACAAGTCCATGCACCACTGAAAAATCTGGTGACTGGCAAGCTCATCGTAGTCGAGGGCATTGACGGCTCTGGCAAATCTACGCAGATACACCTCCTCGACAAGTGGCTCCGAAGTCTCGGGCTACAAGTGTTCAACACGGAGTGGAACTCGTCCGACGTCGTTAAGGAAATTACCTCAAAGGGCAAGAAGAAAGGGTTGCTTACCCCTACGACTTTCAGCCTGCTCCACGCGACAGATTTTGCTGATCGCTTTGAAAGAAACATTTTCCCGCTCTTGCGCGCTGGCTACATCGTTCTTGCTGACCGGTACACGTACACGGCTTTTGCTAGGGATATAGTTAGAGGCTGCAGCCCGAGCTGGGTAAGAAAACTGTACGCTTTTGCATCAAAACCGGATCTGACTTTTTACTTCAGGGTGCCGGTTGACGTAGCTGTCGACCGAATCCTCACTGGCCGCGCGAAGCTCAAGTACTACGAGGCGGGAATGGATCTAAATCTAAGCAACGATCCGATAGAGAGCTACAGGATTTTCCAGAGCCGTATCATAGACGAGTACGAATCGATGTCCGATCGCGAAGGGTTCACGGTCATTGACGGGACTCTGAACATCGAGGAGCAGCAGACGTTTGTGAGACAAAAGGTGATGCGCATCCTCCCTGACAGATTTCGCACGAAGATGACGGCGGCGATTAGGGAAATTTGCTAAAGGAACCGATCCACAACGAGCCGCGAACGATGGAGTTCTACGGAGAGGGGCTTCCATATCTTAAAGATACGAGCATCAAGGGGCGCCTTATTGTAATTGAAGGTCCCGATGGGTCAGGCCGCAGCACTCAAATTACATCTATTACAGCCAGGCTAGAATCCGAAGGGCATGCGGTGATAAATACTGGGCTCAAAAGGTCTGAGCTCATCAGCGGCGGGATACTCGAGGCAAAGCAGAAGCTTCCGATTGGGAAGAAAACGCTGACGCTATTTTACGCAGCCGACTTTGCAGATCAGTTAGAGCACAAGATAATTCCGGCTCTTCAGGCCGGATACATGGTACTCGCTGACAGGTACATTTACACCCTCATGGCCAGATCCATAGTTCGCGGAATCAGCAGGCGATGGTCTCACGACCTCTTCGGCTTTGCGCTAAAGCCGGATCTCGTTTTTTATCTTGACGTCGATCCCTTTGATCTTTTTCACAGGGTTTTTCAAAAATACTCATCTCTGGATTACTACGAATCAGGTGCGGACATTGATACATCAGATGATCTCTTTGATTCTTTCGTTAGCTACCAAAGAAAAATTGCAAACGAATTCAGGCAGATGGAGAGAAGGTACGGCTTGATAAGAATCGATGGTACGCGGCCCATCGAGCAGGTCAATCTCGACCTGCAGAAGAGAGTTGACGCTTACATTTCGAGACTCTGGCGCAGCAATTCCTGAAGTCTAATTGCTAACCGCGAAGAGCCTTGAGAGTTCGCTAAAAAAGGAGCTCGAAGATGTGAATAAATGTATAGAAACGTTTTTGACCGGTCCAATCCCTCCGCCGGAGGAAAGCGTACACAACCTACGCACGGCAATTCGCCGACTTAGGACAACGTACGCCATCATTCCGAAGTCAGAACGAAGCAAAGCACTTTCGAGCTACGTTAAGGCATCCAGCCTAGCTATCAAGTCGACCAACCCAGTCCGGGACATTGACGTTGTAAGGTCTAAAGCTATGCACTTGCGATCAAAGGACGGCCACCATTCTTCACAGTCTGAGCGTACTTTAGTGAAGGAACGCATCAGTCGCCTTTCCTCGTGCATGAGCAAAGTCACCGCGTTGAATGTTGCAGAAAAGCCGGGCATATCTTTGAGAATCTCAGACAAATCGGCACAAAAACGATACAAAAAGAAAATCAGGCTACTTGAGAAGAAAATACGAGAGATACGTCCGACTGTTTTGAATGATGAAGCGAAGATTGACGAGCTGCACAGACTAAGAATAGCCTACAGGAAGCTTCGCTACACTCTGCAGCTAGATCCCTCCTGTTCCGGGGCGGCAAAAAAGACAATCAATCTTCTGAGGGAGCGGCAGACAATTCTCGGTGCGATTCACGATTCTGACATCACACTTGAATTTCTAAGAAAAGTCCACGTTCCGGGTCTACACTCAGAATCGATTATTGATAAGGAAGAAAAGGGACGGCATAAGAATTACATTGCGTTCGTGAAGTCTTGCAAGAATTCGAAGATTTAGAATTCATCTGAATGCAAAGATACATGGTTGTTCTGTGAAGTTTGAGTTTGGTACCTATCTAAAGACCCTTGACTCGATTTCGAAGCATCGACTTTCGGAATTAGCAGTTCATTAGGGTAAACCAGGGCCATCTCGCGATTAGACGAGGAAATATATCGGGGTTGAAGTGTCGGATATCGAAAGGACTTCACATACTACGCGTTTTGTCATGAGTTGGAAAATTCCGGTTGATAGTCTAGTCCTTGAAATTAGTATCCCAAATACGCATGCGATAAATCCACGCTACGGCGAATATTATGAAAGATAATTCGAGACAGCTTAGTCCATTGCTAAGAAAAATTGCAAACTTTGCGGCCAGTATATCGAGACTGCTTAGTTCTGCGCTAGGAAGAATCGCTAGATTTGGGGTCAGTATATCGAGACTGCTTAGTCCTCCGCTAAGAAAAATTGCCAACTTTGCAGTGAGCATAGAAGGGCTCGTTCTCGCGTCATGGGCATTGCTATCATTGATTTTCGCTCTGAGCCTATCTGCCACCGGTTACGCGTCTACTGAATTTCGATATTACCTATTGGTGGCTACTGGTCTCGGGGGCCTATTGATCTACGAAGTTGTTTTGCTAAATAAGTGGAAGCAAGATCCGAATGGGGTTGGATTTTCAGCATATGCCAAGATAGCCTTTAAGAAGAGCGACTCAAAACTGCTGGGACTTGCTCTGGTTGCAGAAGGAATAGTCTTCGAACTAACAAATGCTGCCCGATCGAGCGAGATAAGATACGCGGAAGCTTTGGTACCCTTTGTGCTGTTCCTGACTTGGACTGGGATAGCCTCTATGATACTCGGAATGGGAATCCTAGTTTATTCTTCGAGAATCGACTACTGATCTAGGATTACACCGGTTTGCGAGTATAACCTATTGGAATTCTATGGGACTTTGCTAATCCTGATTTTTGGTATTTCAGATGATGCTTCTGCATTAGCCCAGAAAGCCTTTGACTGATTTTGTAGCCGCTGACAAACGAAAAAGCCTGTGCTTCACGGTGCCTACATTGTTAATTACTCTCGCTGAATTTCTTAATAATATTGCAAAATGAACAAGCTTACACCTGAAGAAGAAAGGGTGATAGTGCGCAAGGGAACCGAGAGACCCTTTTCCGGCGAATACGAAACAAACTTTGCAAAGGGGACATACGTTTGCAAACGATGCGATGCGCCTCTTTACAGATCAGAAGCAAAGTTCGACGCGCAGTGCGGGTGGCCCGCCTTTGACGAAGAAATTCCGGGTGCAGTGAAGCGCCTGCCTGACCCCGACGGCGAGAGAATCGAGATAGAGTGCGCAAAGTGCGGCGGTCATCTCGGGCACGTATTCTTGGGCGAGGGATTTACTCCGAAGAACACGAGGCATTGCGTCAATTCGATTTCAATGAAGTTCATACCGGAAAGTAAGAAAGCCTAATTCGAACTGTGCTTCGAGCTTGGAAAAACAGTACGAGCTCATCATGGTTGGTAGTGGTTCGGTAACCAACCTGCTTGACCCCCTGATTCAGCAAAACCCGAGAATCAAAATTGCCGTGATAGACAAGGACGAGCCAGGCGGTATTTGCCTGACCCGCGGGTGCATACCATCTAAAATTCTTCTTTACCCTGCAGAGCTCGTGAGAGTGATCGAGGAAGCAGGCGAACTAGGAGTGTCGGCCGAAATCAAGAAAGTTGACTTTCAAAAAATAATGGAGAGAATGAGGAGACTGATCGGCACAGATATAGATTCGATTCGTAAGGGACTGTCCAGCTCAGAGAACATCGATTACTACCACGCCCCGGTTGAATTCATCGCGCCATACACTTTGCAGGTATCGGGCGACACAATTAGATCTAACACGATCGTTCTGTGCACGGGTTCAAAGGTTATGATTCCGAAGGTGAAAGGCATTGAAAAGACGAGCTATCTCACTAGCGACACAGCGTTCAAGCTAACGAAGCTCCCGGATAGCATCGCTATAATCGGGGGAGGTTACATCGCCGCGGAGTTCGGGCATTTCTTCTCTGCCATGGGGTCCAAAGTAACGATCATCGGGCGTAACCCGCAATTTTTGCCTGATGAAGAGCCAGAGATCTCAGCTCTTGCAGCTAAAGAATTCCGAAAGCACATGAAGCTAATTACGAATCACGAGGTTCTCGAATTCTTAGAATCCAAGGACAAGAAAAAGCTGCTCGCAAGGAATCGCAGCAGCGGCGAGATGATTGAATTCGAAGCAGAAGAAGCAATGATTGCCTGTGGACGCGGCCCGTTGAACGACATCCTCCATCCCGAAAGAGCTGGCATAAAGACAACCAAAGACGGATGGATCGAAGTCAACGAGTACATGGAAACCTCCCAGCCCAACGTGTGGGCTATCGGGGACGCCGACGGCAAGTTCCTCTTCAAGCACGTAGCGAACTACGAATCCGAAATTCTGTACTACAACATGATAATGAAAAAGAGAGAGAAGGCCAACTATCACGCCATTCCGCACGCTGTCTTCACCTATCCAGAAATTGCTTCGGTGGGCTTGGGGGAGAGAAGGGCAATCGAGCAGCTCGGAGCTGACGCGATCCTCATAGGTTACTACAAATTCGAAAATACAGCGAAGGGGGAGGCCATGAACTTGAAAGATTATTTCGTGAAGGTCATACTCGAATCGCGTACAGGCAGGATACTCGGTGCTCACATAATTGGACCTCAAGCATCAGTTTTGATACAGGAAATCATCAACGTAATGTACACAGCAGAGCGTAGCGCTTCGGTAATAGATTCTGCCATCCACATCCATCCGGCACTGAATGAAGTCGTTCAGCGAGCTTTCCAGTCGCCTGTTACAGTTGCAGAGTATCACCACATGCTTGAGCACAATCACTAATTCGCAAATAATCCAACCAAAAAAGAGAACTCTTGTGAGCATTCCATGGAGTACGAGTTGAGCGGAAGGGTTTTTGACGGAACAGCTCTTCGA
>JASHSF010000160.1 GCA_030036955.1 Nitrososphaerales archaeon | reverse complement strand
GAACGAGCTATCTACATGCTCGGTTATCCAAAGAGTGCTTCCGTCCGGGCTCAAGCCAATTCCACTCGGAGTCGGCAGACTGGATACAATACCCTCTACACTTCCCTCAAGATCACTTTCATGTTCGAAAGTATACAGATAAGTTGAGTTTTTGGGTGCGAACTCTTGAATGCCGTCACTAGTTCCCGCCTTTAGCTCAGAAACATTCCCAAATCCCAGCATGTTGGCGTCGGCTGCGGTAAACCAGAAATTGCCACTGTGATCGAATACTAACCCTGCTGGACCTGAAAGGTAGAGAGGGAGGTTGTAGCTGTTAAACGAGCCATTGGATGGAGAAAATTCATCAATTTGATTCGAGAACAAACAAAGGACCCAAACGTTTCCATCGGGACCTTTGTAGGCTTGGTTTGGCCCGCAAGATACGGGCGTCGTTATACCTCCTAGCACAGTCGTAGCGTTCGGGATGTCAAATTCTGTGATCGATGTGGAGCCATTACGGAGCTCGCCAAGCTTGTTGGACGTCAGCTCCGTGAACCATACGTTTCCCGAGTCGTCGACCATCACCGATCCAGCAGTCGAATCCGGGGTCGGAATGGAATATTCGTGAAACGTAGAAGTCTTTGGATTGAACATTCCGAGCTGGTTAGATCCCTGCTCAACCACCCAGACATCGCCGCGGGAATCGACTGCGAGAGACCACGGCTCGGATGATCCGTTGGGAAGGGGGTGCTGAACAATCTGATAGCTCCCCGGGTCAAAAGAAGCTGAATTGGACGTTGATGCTGTAAGGGTGGTAGCTGCGTTGACAGGGCCGGGGTGCAAAACGAGAAGCGAAAGAATGAGTACGGATGCAGTTATCGCCAGTTTTGATTTGCGTCTCAATGATGATCCATTTCTTTGAGTATTGCAAAAGCCCTAACAAAATCCAGGTAAATCCGTCTGGTCGGAAAACTCGCTTCCAAAACTACGATTGCGTTGAGTTTGGTAGCACATTAACCAGTCCTATCATGAACGGATGGACGCTACAGTAGTAATAATAGCTCCCAGGCGATATCGAGTTTGGAACTGTGTAAGAATAAGATCGTCCTGCCGGAATGAGAAAAGAGTTGAAGGCGCTCGTATTGAAGGCAGTTGCGGTGTGAGCGAAAGCGTCCTCGTTCAACCACGTTATGGTCGATCCCTGGGTAACGTTAACAGTCCCGGGAGAGAAAGAGGAATCCATGATGACAACCGTGCAAGACGGAATACAATTGATAATGCCGGGTGGCTGTTTCTGGCACGGAATGAGCGGTGCGCAGAAAAACGGATTTGTTGCGAGCGAGTAGTTGCTGACGGAAGCATAAACTATTGGATAAGCCACAACTGCGACGAGGAGAGCTGCAATCAGGTAGTAAATGTATTTGGTCTTCATTGGGTACTCGCTTCTTTCTCCGGGCTTTCTGAAATCTCACCTCGCTCATTTACTGAGTTTCCGCGTAGGGGAGCGTGGTTTCGCGCCAGATTCTGTATTGCCGTTGCTAGAGAACTGAAGGTGTGGCCCGTTTGCTTTGCTTGAAAGTCGAGCAACACGATCCCGACAACAAGCGCACTGATGCTGACCAGAGGGGGCAGGATTATCCCCGAAACATGTGAATAAATGGAGGGGACAGTAGCCGACACTCCTCCAAAAAAGACGGACACAAGAGTCGGGGCAAGGCACGTAGGACACGTAGCGGTGAATCCGAAGAATCCACCGATCCCTGACAAAGAGGCTCCGGTCAGGCACGAGTGATTAGAGTCTTCAATGATATAATATGTGATGATAATGCTCGAAGCTACGAGTGTTGAAAGAGCAATTGCAAGAACAATTTCGAACGGCATAATCACCAGGTTGAAGTATTGATTTAGCTGGACCAGAATTTGCGGAACGTATACCGCGCTTTCGAGCAGGGCGCTCGGCGGGGGGCCAGACGTGAAAACGTATGCGAAGGGATAAATCCCGGCGGGAGATGGAACATAATTTCCCGGAGGGGTGTTGAATCCCGTAATGACAATCTGGTTGACCAGCAGTAAATAGATTGCAAAATACGCTCCGCCCAATGCGACTGCGATCTTCGCAAAATTCTTGTGAGAAGCAAGAGCTTTTCTGAAAGAAGGAAAGAGTCTCGTCAGCAGAAAAGGTAGACCAGTTAGAGCGGCTGCAGAAACCGAAACTAGATACACAATGCCCGAGATAACAACGGGTAAGCTGAAGGCTCCCGAAGGATAAGCAAGCGAAATAAAATGCTTCATGAGAAAATAGCTGATCAGCCCCAAAGTGGCAAAGGCGAGTGCGACGTAGCCTAGGGCGTAGGAGCCCTGCTTTTCACTCGAATTGAGCGGAGGGTGATCGTGAATGTCGGCGTCGCTTCGCGAATTGCCCTTGCGAGCGCTCCAAGCTAGGAAAATGACTCCTGCTATTGCGCAAGCGCCGACATAAGGAACTAGGACAGTTATTGATGAATCTCGGGTATACTGGACGAGGTAGAATGAGCTGAGCAAAGGAAGTCCGAACATCAAAGACGCGATCCAAAAAATGTACGCCCTTCCGAGGCTTATCTGGTCGCTTCGTTTCATCAAGAAAATCTCCAATCTTGGGAGGTTTGACTATTCTCGGAGATCTTTAGTGTGATTTTATCCTTTCCATAGATTAGCTTGAATCGGAAGCTTCTCGATGTCAGTAGTCGAGCATACAAAAGACTAAACGAGCCCATTTATTTTAATCAAATTTATTGGCTACATTCCCCACAGAGCAGCTGGTTAAATCGTCTAGGTGACAATTAGTTTGGGGCAGTCTCTGCACTTTTCAAAGTGAGCTATTTTTCAATTTGAAAAAGGTTAAATAACTTTATCTTGTTTTGCCCTCTCGACTTTGAAGCGACGCACAGTACTTCTCGCTTGGACAATCGTCCTTTTCGTGGCTGTGCTAGTTTTGGAAGTAGTGTACACTCCATACGACAACTCCGGCTACATTCAGGCAAACAACGTTGGAGAGGGTGTAGCTCAGGCGGATCGACCCCCGATCGAGGGGCCGTACCAGGTCGTTTTTGTCACGTGTGAACAATGGCAATTTACATTTTATCCTCACGTTGCGGGCGCTCCAACCGCGACAGTTGTTCAAGCTAACATTCCTGTACTATTCATCGTAAGATCTGCTGATGTAACCCATGGATTTTATGTAAATACTGCTGGAGCGTTTGCAACCCAGGGTTTTCAGTTTGGTGCGATGGCCGTACCAGGATACATAGATTATGTCGTGTGGAATTTCCAGCCCACGGCCGCAGCCTATACGAGCGGCGAGTCCCTTTATCACGTCCAGTGCTCAGAGTACTGCGGTGTTACGGCATCGGGCTTAGGGCACCCCTGGATGGACGCCATAATTTTCGTTGTTCCCAACAACTCGACGGGTACTACGATGCAGAGTACTCAAATGGATGGCAATGTTCCCCCAATCCTGAATGGAACGCTTACCTGATTGCTTCGGAAAAAACTATGAATTAAAGGATAGAAGAAAAGATTGGCCCAAGAGCCAGTTCCAAACAATGGTCCTCCGGAAGGTGGACCAGACTCCCATCCCCAGCCGACGACCATCGAAGGAATTCTCTGGGACATTCTTTACAGCAAGAACTACAAGCATTTTTCCCTGAAGCTTTTCTGCTTTGGAATGATCTGGTTATTTGTTGCTGGTTCATTCGGTCTCGTCCTCAGAACTCAAGCGGGATTCTCTTTTGAGGGCAATTTGCTTCCGCTGGAGCAGCTCGGCTACACTACGATAGCGTACTTCCAGATGATGACGTACCATGCAGTCGTAATGTTCTTCGGCACCATATTTACCACAGGATTTTCGATCGCGTTTTACGCAGTTCCCACGATCAGGGGAACCAAAAAATTCGCCGTTCCACAGCTCGCTAATACAGGGCACTGGCTCGTAGTCGCGGGATTGCTGATGGTGATGGGCTCGAACTCTCAGTACATGTTCACTTTCCTCGTTCCCCTCAAAGCTCCCTCTTCGTTTTACGTAGCTGAGCTGGTTCAATTCATCGGAGACGAGCTTCTCATAATTTCGCTCCTTGCGCAAGCCTACGTCGACAAACACCCGAACGAGAAATTCAGCTTGCCCGTTTCGTTTATCGTGATGGACTGCGTTGCGATGGGGATTGGAATAATTACAATCCTTTCTGCAATCGTGTGGTTGATCCTATCGCCCCTTGGCGGTTTCAACATAGACGTTTTCGCGATTCCAAACGTCGAAGTGTTCAGGGCGGCTTTCTGGTTCGAGAGCCATCCCCTTGTGTATTTTGGTGCGTTTCTCGTTGGCGGGCTTACCGTCTGGTTCGTCATGATTTACTCAAAGCGGCCGATATACAGCGAGCGGATGATCCGCTACATTATCGCCATACTGTTCGTGCTTACAATGTCCGTCTACGTTCACCACATGGCGACAGATCCGATTCCAATCTGGATCAGGGACGTTTTTGCTCAGGTAGCGACAGAAATTATTGCAGTACCCTTCGTGCTCCTGTGGACGATCTGCTTGATCACGCTCAAGTACAGCAAGCCCAGGTGGGATGCATCTCTGCTCTTTCTCGTAGCCGCCATAGCGGGAAACATTGTTGGAGGCGCGACGGCAGAACCGCTGCAACCTAGCCCTGCGACGGACTTTACCATACACAACACAATGTGGATAGCGGGCCACATACACTTTATGATGGCGACATTCACGCTTGGCTCTTTCTTTGCCGTCCTTTACTACATTGCGCCGGAGCTCTTGCAGCGGAGGCTCTACTCCCAGGGGCTTGCAAAGTTTCACTTCATTGGCTGGACGGTCGGAATGGGTGCTCTCGAGGCCGCATTCAAGGTCCAGGGTGCTGAAGGGCTGGTCAGAAGGGAACTAGTTTGGTTTTCGATCTACGAGCCCTGGTTCCAGATGGCCATGATCGGGGCCTGGCTTGCGGGCTTGTCAGTCGTCGCTTTTGCGACGAACATGTTGATGACGTGGAGGTTCGGGGATCCGATCGCACCCGGGGTCGTTCCAAAGTGGGTAATAGCCGGGCTTGCCTTGGAGGAGCAGTCGAGGATTAACGAAGGAACCTACAACTCGAAGTACACGTACTCCCGCTGGCCCTATCCCGTCGGCCTGCAGCCCCTCGCCGAACCGGAAACGGTCGAGCCCAGGGAACCCATCGCTCCGGTGATAGCTAGGCAGAGCGTGCTCGACAAAGTCAAGCGTCAATTCAGTTTTCCTCGCAGCAGAAAGAATATCGATGGCGCAGAGAACGATCCAGGACGGGCGGACCTCCGACAATAATTGATGCATCGTGAATAAGACATGAAACTCTCCAAAAGCAAAATTATTGGTTTTATTATTCTGTTCGGCGGCTCATTACCGATGTGGTTAATTGCAATAGCAGGAGCTAGCAGCCATCACTTTTTTGAAGATCAGTTTGATCTACAGCTTATGATCCTCGGCGGGGCGGTTGCAACGATAGCCGGATTATTCTTTCTCATCGGGAGTTGGTAATTCCCATGTCAATAGATTGGAAGGAATACATCTATGCAATTGGCGCTATTATTTTCGTTGGAGGATCTTTCCTAACGTTCTATGCCTATGAGACCTATCCCAGCATGAGGTTCACCCTCGTGCCTAATGTCGCACTCATCCCAACCGCTGGCTGGCTAATTCTATTCTGCCAATTATTTGTAGGTGCCGCGCTCGCCCCTCGCGAGCGCAAGTGAAAAGCCTCGTAAAAAATCATGCTGGCCACTGGTGCGTTACGTTTATTCAATTGCACTTGTCAAATTGACTATTCATGCTGCGTATCAGAATCGTATTAATTGCGCTCGCCCTGCTATTCATCTGTTCCCCGTTCCCGCTTTTGAGTAGCCCAATCTTTGGATCATCCTTGAATTATCCTCCTTATGCAAAAGTTGGAGCGTACGCTTTTTACGGCGGCGACGGTGGATACATCGCTTTTCTGAGCGGCGTTTCAGGAAATATCTCGTATTACGTGACCGACGTTTACCCAAACAGCTCCATGCGCCTGATGGTTGACGCGAACCTTTCGCTCGGCACGGAAGTCACGAACAACGTCTCAATTACGAGCGAAAACTTGACGGATTCTATATTCACCCCGAGATTTCTACCAGCAGTTCCGCCACAAGACTTGACCGAGAGTTCAATTATGTTTCAAAATATCAGCTGCACGTTTGTCGCGAACAATGCACAGTATTTAGTTGCAGCAGGCGCTTTCAATGCTACGGAATATCAGGCGACTGTCAACGGGACTGTCCTAACTTTCTGGTTCGACCGGCCAAGCGGCCTAGCGATAGAAATGCTGGAAGCAGGATCTTATTTCCAGCTTGTAGATTCTAATATCGCAGTTCCGCTCGCGGTTCAATCCCAGTTCCAATCCTATTTGCCCTACATTGAAGTCTTTGTGACAGGATGGGCAGCGGCTGGTTTGTTGTTTTACGCGGTACGGCGTTACTATGTTAGGAAAAGCGAGCGCAAGTTTAAGCAAGAATATGAGTTAAGTAAAAAGGCCAAGCGGAAGAACACCGGTCCGAGACAGGGACCGGCTACGTAACACGAGCTCAGAACTAGGCTTTTGTCTCCGGCTTTGATTCCGGAATAACGTCGCTCTCTTGGACGTCTTTTATAGAATCTATATCGTATTGACGATCAGGTTCCGCGAGGAGAATTACTCCGAGCATAACAAAGCCAAGAGCAATGAACAGACCGAAAACGAAATACCACATTCCGAATTCGCTGAAAGTTGGGGCAGGTATTCCGAGGAAAGTTACGATTGAAATCAAGTGCGTCTGGCATGCTCATTCTAGGATGAGAAATATTTAAACTTGACAAATGGTGATTAGAAACGATTTTTTTATGTACGCTTTTCATAGCGTATCAAGCAATGAAACAAGGAGCTTCACGTTTCACGGATATCCGAGCGTTCTCCTGAGCTTGTGCATCGTACTCGCCGCTGTTTTGTGGGTGGTGTACGGCTACTGTCCACATCAATATTATCTTCCGGTGAGTTTCGCGGGGATCGCCGCCTTCGGGTTCGCCGCCTTTTTTATCCTGACGAAGAAGATGAATCTTTGAAATTTTGAATTTTTGAAAATTTAAATACAATTGCACATTTCTTCTTCACCAACATGCGCTTAACTACGAAGTACTTTTTTGTGGGCATGGGGTTAGTTATCGCGCTTGTCCTAATCTTCTTCACTCTTTCGTTCTTGATCAACGTAGCTTCAGATCAGATCAACACGTTCTACGTCCCCAAAGTGAACGGAACGCCTAATCTCTCAAACCCTGGAAGCGAATCTTTTTGGAACACAGTCCCCACAACTGTCGTGCCCCTGATATCTTCCTCGAATTATCCTCCTTCAGGAGCGACTCAAACCGTTTCTGTACAGATCGCCTGGACTAACTCCACGCCGACGCCGGAGCTAATAGTGAAGCTGCAGTTTGCAAATTCGGGACCCAGCGCAAGCTATGCTTCTCCGCTCAATGTCTACGTGAACAATACCGCTTATCCAAATGGGAAAGTGATGCTCGCCTACCAAAACTTCAGCTGCACGAGCCAGTACTCGAGCTGCTTCGGCGGACAGTATCCTCAGGATATTGGAGCGCTTCCTCTGGCAATAGGGAATAATTACACCTACCCTGAGCAAGCGACTGTCCTGCTTGGTATAGCTCCCGGGGCCAGTACAAACGCATGGTACTCAGTTTCTTACAAACCAAAGATGGTGATGGGTACACCGGGCGCTCTGGATACAGGAAGTGGAGGACAGTCAGAATTTTGGCTTTGGTCGAGCAACCCGACAGACAATGCGACTCAGGATACAGGTTATCCGGGACTCTATTATCCAAATGGGACTGCACTGAGCACTGCTTCCTTTGGATTGCCCGCACGCGCTTCGTACGCGATGGATGGATATGCAAACGGCACGGCGTTTTATCAGATAGGCGGGATGCCGAATTCTTCCCAGTTTTTGTACATCAACAATCCGGCGCTTGAATCAAACAATCTGACTGCACTCGCCTCCACTCCCGTTTCTTACGTGATGAACCCCTTTGAAGTTCAGGCGAAAGGAGTTTACAATTCCGCTGCAAACAGCTGGACAGTCGAGTATGCGAGGAGCTTAACCACGAGTGGCCTTTACGGAGAGAACGCGTTTCAAGCGCAGCTGAACTCGAGCAACCCCAAAAATTACTACATCGGTTTCGAAGTTAATCAGGGTCTTGCGAGTGAGACCTACTTGATGTACTATGGCAGTGTCTCCTTCTGGTGGAGATTGAACTTTCAGGGAACTCCTGCATACGTCGGATACAATAATCAATACGGCGGTAATGAAATATCAGGCCTGAGCTGTTTGATACTCGCAGCCTTTTTCCTGTCAAGCGCTTTCGCGGAAAGCAAGAAAGAAAGCAGGGGACTTGCTTTTCCGACCTTCGGCTTAATCTTAAGAGACTCCCTTCGTGGAATAGACTCTAATCTAACCACGATGTAAAACCATTAGAGCTCATGGATGTTTGCCGAGATTCGTCTCGGAAGGTCATTCCTACGAGGTCTGGCGGACACTAGGCGAGATAGTAGGGATGGAAGAACTTGAAAACTGAGCGCATCGCCGTTGTGTTGATAGCGGTCCTGGCCATTGCAATCATCGGTGTCGCTGTGTATGACCTCGCATTTGTTCTACCACAGAAGAGTCCGATAACAACTTCGTTTCTTAATGAACCGGTCGTCGACGTGATAATTCCGAGCCTATTCAACAACGGAGCGAACGCTCCACTTAACGTTTCGACGGGTGAGCATGCTACACTCGTTGTTCAGATTTATCCTACGGTTAGATTAGATGCCTTGATGAAATTTCAAGTAGATTCTTCTCCTTTAGGTGGTAACAACAGGTCCATATCGGCCACATTCGATCCGAGCACTCTTGATATCGCCGCCGGTTCTAGCGGGAACACCACGATGAACATTTACGTTTCAAAGAATGCGACAAACGGATTGTATTATTCATCTGTTAGCGCAGTCAATCTCGAAAACTCCTCGGAGCTATGGGGAAACGTGGTGCAAATTGACGTCGCGCTATGAAATCAGCCTTATTCACACAAAAGGAATAGTATAATAATCGCGAGATCTTTTTTGAACAGCGAGTGGAATATAACACTTGAGCCAGAGGACATTGGGGTTAGTCTCCATAATAATTGGCGTCTTGGTTATGGCGATTATAATGTACCTGTTATTTGCTCCAAGCTATATCTCCCTGCCACCGATATTGCTCGGAATCGGGAGTGTAATTTCCGTTATGGTGCTCATTATTGCCCTAACTTCAAAATCCACCTAGGGACGGATTAAGTTGTATGGCTGCTACCATGACTGATGAGAATAATCTCAGTCGCAGCGAACCCTCGTGGCTTGTAGGGACTACATTTGCCGGTCTCGCGACCGGATTTATTGCGTTCTGGCTAACTCTGGTAGTCGCATATTCTATCGTTCTATCAGCGACGGGTGCCCTAATTGTCTGGTTCTTTGCGCGCAGCTTGGGCGGAGAGGAATTCGCGACGCGAGCCACAATAATTTTCTTGATTTCCATCGTAGTGGGAGTTGGCGTGGGTGTTGCATCCTCATTCGGTAGTGGCGTGCCGGTGGGGTTATTCTAACTTCCGTAATCAACTGCTTTTGAAAATGTCGAGTTAGAAGAGGTATGGATCTGAATATACACTCGCGCAAATGTCCCACCATCTATGCTATCGGGTTTAATCTTATTGGTATTTGCTAGTTTCTGACATTTTGAGTATCACCTATCGTTGCTCTAAGTACTAGACATAGGGGGTACATTTCAACGGCGGGCCGATCCCGAATGCGAAAAGGATGTGTCTGACGATGTGCAGCTTCTAATATGTAATGTCTGTAAGAGTCAGGGTCCCGTTACCGGCTCCAACAAACCACACTAGAATGATTCCAATGCCCAGTGCCAGGAAGAAATCAGCGGTAAAGTTTTTCGTCTCGCCCCTTTTGTAAAAATATCCAAACAATATTAGAGCAAATCCCAAATACGTCATTGTAGAGAGTACGACATTTCCTATCCATGTAGGTTCAAGACCACCAGAAAAAATGATCAGGGCGACAGAACCTGCTGAAACCCCTAGGACGATTCCGAAGATGAACCTGTAGACGCGCCTCTGGAAAAAAGGAGGCGTTGTGGTATTGCTAATCATGGGCAAAGCACTCGCATGAGCATGAGGAGTCTCAACCTTTCGAAAGCGTTTTAGGAATTGAATAAACTTTTTTCCTTGTCATACGCGTAGATCTTGCTGGAATTCAGATTTTTGGAAAATTGAATATTCGACTGCTAATCTTTTCGCTCAATCTGGGCCTAAGCTTCTCAATATTGGTTCTCTACATCGGGTACGCCGAAGCTATCATTCTCGTGCTGCTTCTTGTCACAGCCTCGGTGGTGGCTGCCACAAGGGAGGATCTAACAGAGCTCAAATCAGACAGGAATATGATATTGATAATGATCGGTTTCGCTGTGGCCGTTTTCCTCTCTGCAGCATACTTTAGCTCGCCCTACAGCTACGATCTGTTTTATTTCTTGGTCGGTCTGAATTTTGCCCTACTTGCGGCTTACTCTGT
>JASHSF010000159.1 GCA_030036955.1 Nitrososphaerales archaeon | reverse complement strand
AATGATGCTTGTAAAGTGTGCAAAGTGCAACAAGTTGTTCGACAGCAGCTTTACCGTTGACGATTTTCTTTCTTTGTCGGAACAGCAACTTGAAAGTGGCACTTTGCACATATGCGTTTATTGCGGGCACTTGGGCTTATACCGAGTCAAGGACTACGTCGAGGCAGATAGCACAGGAGTCAGATCGTCTTAGAGGGAAACAAACCAAAAAAATCGTTGCTGTAAATGTTTCCCAGAATTCGCGTTATGACAGTGAAGGAAGCTTATTGCAGAATGCTTTTTACAAATTTCACGCAAGCAATCGGAAGAATCATAATTGCCACTTTCTCAATCCGATCTCGCTGTGATAGAAAGATTATCAAGAAAAAAATCAGTTCGCAAAATCTCTCGAACAATAGTGAAAGACCTTGACAACCAGACTCCGTCCACGCTTATGGCTTCGTTCATCGTGCTGGAAGGCACACGGCCACCAAGATTCTGATTTCATGAAATACGTTGCAAAGAAATCTTCGACGATAAAACTCGGAATCAAAGCTGGGACTGCAATTGCACCACAGCTCTTGGCAGATAGCGAGCTTAGCGGCTTGATTATGGAAACTAGGAAGCAAATGAACAAGCAAAAGAAGCTTAACCAGACGAAAGGGGAACAAATGAAAGGCGGCGAAAAAACTCGGGTTATATTCGCAGTCCAAAAGTCTCCGAGCCCGGACGATCTGAGTTCTTTAACTCAATGACCAAATGTTTCATAAGTCGCCTCTCCTGAAGCAATTTTCGTGGGGAAATATCGCGCGCCCCTCTCCTCTCGAAATACCTCAATGCCTAAGGCGCGCTGGCGCCCATCCGGCTGTTAGCGATACTTCGACTATGAATACAACGCAGACTGCGGCAGTTATCAGCGCACTGCCATAAATCAATACTCCGTTCGGGGTAGGCCATCCGAAGAGGTAAAGAAAATATCCAATAATGGTTATCCGTGAAATTATTGCAGAGTAATACAATGAACTCACCCAGATTCCTATTCCGAGTGCGAAGGCAATTACAAAGAAAACAAGCGGATTCTTTCTCGCCAGAGCTCTGCCTATTGCTGAGGTCAGTATCATGATGCCGATCAGAACTCCGATTATCAATACAATTGATGTCACGTCAAGAAAGAAGACCATTGTCGACCACCTGCATGGAGCTCGCTAAAATCGAAGGACCAATTCTCCGTTTTGAGTAGGAAGATGAAGCTAATTCTCCTTTAAAGCAGGATGTTATGCTGAAAAATTGGATGGATGCATGTTCTATGACCTCTTGAATTCCACAATTGTCTTGATATCTTCCTGACTCTCAGGGCTGTACGCGATTTCATAGTCGTCCGGGCTCTCGCGCCGGGTAATCATTTTCTCGAGCAAACCCGGCCATTTATTGAGAATTTCCTGGAGGTCCCCAACTCCTTTTGAAAAATACGTCTTGTTTGCGTTGACTGAGCCAAAATGCACCTTATTGCCAAGTACGAGATCGGTGAAGGTGTTGCCTTCGTCCTCAGAATCGACTTGCATTTTGTAAATACCAAGGTAACATACGACTCCATTGACGCCAACCAGCTCTTGTGCTTGGAGAGCTATACTGGGACTTCCCGTTAATTCAAAGATAATATCGTACCTGCTCGGAAGAGAGCCTAGCGAATTTTCTTTCGTGTCTATGTAGCTCGCGCCCGTTTGCTCAATAAGACGGGCCTTCAGGCTTTCGGCTGAACGAGTCGCGACTGTGTCGACCTCGAGTCCGTTCAGGCGCAAGATGGCCGTACCGAGTATGCCGACAGGTCCGGCTCCAAGTACCAGTGCCTTGCTAGGTTCCCATTTCATCCTCGATTGTTGGAGGATGTAAGTTTGGACTTTCCCCTTCTCAACCACCGTCAGTGGTTCAAGTAGAACGCCGAGCTGGGCAAGTGTTTCTGGAAGCTTTACCACGAACGCCGAATCGGAGCTTGCGTATTCACTAGCGAAGCCGTTTAACTGCTTTATTCCATGCTCTCTGTAATGGCCAGTAAGGCACATGTCCGACTCACCGCTTCTGCAGTTCAGACAATTTTCATCACAGTTTCGCCTGACGGTAGGCACTACAAGATCGCCTCTACTGAAACCTTCAACCTTGCTCCCGATTTCAGCTACTCTAGAAAGCGATTCATGTCCTAGAATTAGGTAATCCTGACCATCAGGGGCCTCCCCGTAAAAACCAGAGATGATGTCTCGATCAGTGCCGCAAATTCCTATTCTTTGAACTTCCAGTAGAATTTGTTGTTCACTGATTTTTGGAATGTCGACATCACGAAGAGTAAGGCTGTTCACTTTGTGTGGTGTTACGCAGATTGCTTTCATTGTAATTCCCGGGGAAGTTCATTATTTTGTGGAAGACCAATTATAGCTTTGCCACGAGGCAGTCGACAAAAGATAAATTTCGGAAATAGGGATAGAAGCTCGACTAGCAATCCGTCAAAACCTTGGCGCGACAGAATCGAATAATGCCTTAAATCACATTATCACGGATCTTTTTAGAAATGAAGAGCTACCATGGAATTTCTGAAAAGCTTTCGACAGGCGCTCCAAACATAGATGAACTCATTGGAGGAGGACTGCACACCTGCTCCGTCACAGATGTGTACGGAGCCGCTGCTATGGGCAAAACTCAATTCGCCTTTCAAAACGCCTTGTTAGTCGCGAAAAGGAGCCTTTCAGAGTATAGCAGCGGCAAGCCCGCTGTGGTCTTTGTTGATTGCGCGGGCTCTTTTCGTCCCGAAAGAATAGCGGACATGGCGGAGGCTAGAAATGAACAGGCTGCTATTAATGGGCAGCAGAGGGACATCAATCCGCCGTCGGATATTCTGTCGCGAATATCCACAGTCTACGTTCGATCGGTCGCAGAACAGAAAGAAGCGTCTGAGCTCTTGCTCTCGTCGGACAAGTTTTCAGAGTGCAAGCTTATTGTCGTCGACGACGTTACGACAAATTTTGTCGCAGAATTTTCCGGCGTTGATTTTCGGCGAGAAAATGCCGAGGAGGCCGATATTTCCTCCGCGGCACGTGGGTTCGAAAATCCAGATTTCGTGGGAAGGCATTTCGAGCTCTCGAAGTACGGCAGAAACCTTGCGTACGTCGCTCTAAAGATGAGGCTGAGCGTTCTGCTAACAAATTCGGTCCGTTCTAGAATTCCTATTGGGAGTAAGAACAGGAGCGAGGCTCCAAATCAGAATGAGGGAGAAACGACGGGAGAAATATTGTCACAATTCTGTCTATTTAGGCTTCACTTTTCAAGAAAGGGTGACTACAGGAATGCTGAGCTGGATTATCCGATCAGATCTTTAAACAGCAGAAATGCGCAATTCAGGATTGAAAGAGAGGGGATTATCCCATCCGGCCACAAGTGAAAAGAGAAGCATCCTGAGCTGTAGCAGTAAGTGTTGTAGAGTATCCAGAAAAACAAGAACATCATGATGAATCCGCCTATTCCTTGAGTGATCAACTTGTTCTTGTCTTTCTGGGGAAGAACGATTCCCAAGCCATTCTTCCCGATATAGTACGAAACGATGTACACGGCAACTGGAACGTAAAGTCCGACGTACGAATTTGGATCGAATGCGACTTTGCCTGTATTTTCCACTATGAAATACGAACCTAGAGTTGCCGCGAGTACTCCTGAGAGTATTCCGAGACCAACCCTTATCCAAGCGAGCATCTGAAGTTTGTATCGCAATAATTTTGGGTCGAGAGGTTGGGGCTGAAGTGTCGAGACATCCTTGGAATCCTCGTCAGGTTTATCGTCCTTGCGGGGTTTCTTGCTCAACAGCTAAGGCTCTCCCTACACATCTTCAGAGAGCTTTCGAAGGAAACCTTACGCTTTATCTATTTCTACCCGCTAGTCGAATGAATTGTGGCCAGAATCTTCATTGCTCCGCTACGGATATTTTGCAAAGAAAAAATTGCAGGCGTTGCGTCCCCGTAAACTCATTCCAACTCAAAGCAAATCAATTCAATGTGTTAATGGCGATTGAATAATGGAAATTTCGGCGATTGAGATCAAATTACTGTGTTCGAAAATAAACTCTTCGATCAATAACTATTCTGTGAGCAGTGTCTATTCGATGGAAGGGGGGATGCTGCTTCGTCTTCGGCACAGCACGAAAGTCGAGCAGTTCATCGCCATTTCTTCTTTCGCGACTTGGTTGACGAGGAAGAATCTTTCACTGCCCGCGGCCGATTCCTTTGTCTCGCGGGTTAGAGACTCTATTGAAAGATGCAAGCTGCTGGAAGTAAGACAAGAGGGAATCGAGCGTATTGCGACTTTCAAATTTTCAAAAAGGACTGGCGAAATTAGTTATCTACACGCAGAATTTTTTGGCGGCGGAAATCTAATTCTCACCGACGAAAAGAACGTGATTCTCGACGTGAAAAAAACGGAGAGATTCAGGCACAGGTCTGTCGCGAAGGGAGAAACGTTCGTAATGCCACCTCCCCGCGGGATTGCGCTCGATCAAGTATCCGAGAAGGTTCTGATATTGGAAATTCAAAAACTGAATGACTCTTCCAAAGATCGAAAGGAGATTTCCGCCATTAGGTGGTTCGGCAGAGCCGTCGGTACTTCGAGAAAGTTCGTTCAAGAAATATTTTTCCGATCGAGAGTCCTTGTCAGTTTGCCCGCCATCAGTCTCTCCCCTGAACAGCTAGCTTCTCTTGCCCGCGAGAGCTCGCGGTTAGTCAGCGAAATAGAGTCCAGCTCCAAGGGCTATGTCTTGCTTCCTTCCGAAAATATTGGCTCTGCCTCAGACGAAAAAAGGGGACCCGAGGTTGATGTCTGCCCGATTGTCCCCAGTGAGTGGAAATCGTATGTGAAACAAGGTTTGGCAACTATAGAGAATTTCGAATCTTACGGCGAGGCACTTGACCAAGCACAGGTGCAAGGTTATGTGATCCAAACTCGATTGCAGGCTTCACTTGAGGTTCGCCGCAGGGTAGCTGAGCTCGAGTCCGCTATCCAAAAGCAAGAAGCTCTGGTAAAGAACAACGAGGCGACGGCGTCCGAACTCCGGCTCCTCGCATCGTCGCTGATGAGCAATGCATCGAGCCAAGATCGAGTTAATGAATTGGTATCAAAACTACAAGATCTTGGTGTTATCGAGAAAGATCATTACAGACCAACCATCATGAACTTTGTAAAGGAGCCCCGGGCTCGGCTGGACTCATTTCAAAGCGAAAGGGCACTCGGTTCAAGACTTTTTGACGAGGCAAAGAAATTTGAAGAAGCCAATGCGCCTATCGCCCGAATAAAACAAGAGTTATCCCGAAGGAAGGATGAGTTCCAGCAGCAAGCTTTCTCGACGGAAGAAAGGGCCGAAAAGCGCAGGGAATTCGAAAGAAGGGGCAGACAGTGGTTTGAGCGGTACCGATGGTTCGTGACTTCGGACGATCACTTGGCGGTTGGAGGCAGAGACGCTACGTCGAACAGCATAATCATCAACAAGTACCTGGATCAGCCCGACGCTATCTTTCACGCCGATATCCACGGCTCTCCATTTTTCGTCTTAAAGGGCGGGTCGAACATCTTGGGCGAAACAGACACCGGTTCGGAAATCGCGATGGAGGTTGCCGAAGCTACCGCGAGCTTCAGCAGGGCGTGGAAGGAAGATCTTGGTTCCGCCGACGCATACTGGGTTCTTCCGAACCAGGTGAAAAAAAGCGCGCCTTCTGGGGAATATCTGCCCCGCGGATCTTTTTTCATAGAAGGCAAGAAAAATTTTGTACGGCACGTCAGGGTCGAACTCGCAGTGGGTGTCACGACACTCGAGGAATTGAAACGAATGAAATCGCTCGACCAATCTCAATCAATTGAAAATTCTGATGACAAAAGTAAGTTGCCAGTTGTGGTTTGCGGTCCGGAGAAATCGCTAGCCCGCTACTGCAGGGCGATTGTAAAGATCGCTCCCGGAAAGGAGCGAAGCAGCTCAGTAGCGCGAAAAGTAAAGCAACTTCTGGTGTCAAAGATCAGAGACGATATTGAGCTCAAGGATAGAGCAAAGAGAATCTCGCTTGACGATATCGTCAGAGCGCTGCCGTCTGGTTCTCACAAGATAGTGTCTCAGAAACAAAATAATTAAGAACTCGTGGCGTTCCATTTTTATCTTACGCGTCGTGAGCTGATTCAGAGCAAAAGACTCGAGGATTTTCCAGTG
>JASHSF010000158.1 GCA_030036955.1 Nitrososphaerales archaeon | reverse complement strand
GTCGACATCTCGCTAGCATACAAAGAGATACCGCCTGAATAGACTGAGTGCTTCGGGTTCAGGCAAGTATTTCTCCGAGGTCGGTTAGTACCGCCTGAGCCGTTTGGATCTTCCCGGCGCCCGGCCCTATTGATACAATTGTTCCAAGCGTATCTGTTTCGAGCTCAAGCGCATTGAGTACGCCGCCGATTTTGGCGAGGATGTCCGTCTTTTTGACGATAGTGGGCTTCACGGATGCGTGAGACTCGTCTGCTTCTACTATCAGCTTGGTCACGGATCCGTCTGGCGTTGCCCTTAAATTTCGAATCCCTTCGATCTCCATTTCAGAAAGGGTGTGCTCCTTGCCGAACCAACCCAGAACGTTCGAAATGATGATTGTTTTCAGTGCGGAATCGAATCCGTCCACATCCATTGTTGGGTCTGCTTCGGCATAACCTTTCGCCTGCGCCAGGTTGAGGGATTCCTCGAAGCTTTTTCCGTTTTCAATTTCCGTGAGAATGTAATTAGTCGTACCGTTCAAAATACCGCGTATCTTGTTTACTTTAATCCCGGGCAGTAGCCCGAGCAAATTGTAGGAGGGTGTGCCTGCCATGACCGTACCCTTGAATTTCACTCTTAACTTCCGCGTGTTGGCAAAATCCATCAGTTCTTGGTATCGAAGAGCAATTGGTCCTTTGTTTGTGGTGATTACATGCTTCCCATTTCTGAGCGCTTCCATCATGTGAGTGAATGCTGGTTCTGCATTGTTCTTGATGTCAACCCAGGTGAACTCGCAAACAATGTCGACATCTGACTGTCTGATTATCTCGACTACTTCGCTCGACTGGAGCCCCTCACCGGCTTTGAGATTCTCAATTTGATTTTGGGAGAAGTCCCTGAGGTGTCCAAACTTTGCGTCGACAATCTCGCTAATTTCGATGTCATCCTTGTAGGGCAGACGACCACTTGCTTTCTTCCATTGGAAGAGCTCGTAGAATCCCCTGCCAACAGTTCCAAATCCGACAATCAGAATTTTCTTGTTCATAGTGAAAGCAACTGCAAAAATCCGGGCTTAATCTGACGCGCGGCTTTCAAAAAAGGTTCGCAGTCTCTTGATTCCCTCGGTTGAATCTTGCTCGAGGCCTGAAAAGGAGAGCCGAAATCGATGCTCCCCGCTAGGACCGAAAGCGACGCCGGGTAGTATCGCTACTCCCTGTTCCTGAAGAATCCGTTTCGCGAGCTCAATCGAGTTTCCGAGTTTCTTGTCGTACCTCGGAAATGCGTAGAAGGCGCCCTCGATTTCATTGAATTCGAGGGCCTTGATTGAGTCGAGCATCTCTACAAATGCATCCCTTCTTTCTCTGAACTTGTTCTTGAAATCGGCAATGTATTTGTCACCATAGTTGAGCGCATACGCTGAAGCTTTCTCGATGAACGGCGGAAAACAAGTAACCGTATTTTCTAGAAATTTGTTCATCAAATAAATCATATTTTTTCCTGCAACTACATATCCTGCTCTCCAGCCGGTCATGCAGTAGCTTTTGGACAAGCTGAAGACCGAGATGACAAATTCTGGGCTGTCCTCGAGCGAACCGATCGAGGAGTGATCCCTGTTATCGTAGATCAGATCTTCATACGCTTCGTCGCTGATTATGTAAATCGATTTTTCCTTGCACAGTTCGTAGAGTTCTGCAAGCTCGCTCCTGCCAAGCACCTTTGAAGTGGGATTTGACGGCGAATTGATCAGGATTACCTTTGTCTTTTCAGTTATCTTGCACTTTATCTCGTCAACGTCGAGCGAAAAATCTGGGGCGAGCTTGTACTCAACGGGTCTCCCGCCCGCAAGGATAATTGGCTCGGAGTAAAAATATCCAGGGTCAGGTATTAGAGCATCGAAAGGATTTTCCGAAACAGCGACTAGCGCAGCATAGATGGAAAACTTTGTCGTTACAAAAAGGCAATTTTCAAGCTGAGCCCTTATGGCGTTTTTTCTGCGGACTTTATTCATTATAGCTTCCCGAACTTCCAAGGTGCCGTACGAGGAAATGTAGTGTACGTCGCCCGAGATCATGCTCTGATGAGCGATTTCAACGATTTCTTTCGGAGTCTCAAATGACGGATCGCCGATTGCAAGAGAAATCACCTTTTCTCCTCGGCTCTTTTTTTCGAGTACGAGGTTTACTACTTCGAGCGAGGGAGACCCCTCTATTTTTGCCAAGTTCATGAGTCGAAAACAAGTCTAATTCTTGTTCCTGACATTTCAAGTGATTGAAACCATAAGCTAAATAGAAGTCCGAAGGAGCCATAAAATGTATAATTTTGGGCAGATTTAGTGGGTTTCGTAGATTCTAGGCATGGGAAACTACTCCAAATCCTCTTTCTGGCACGACAAACCTGAGGCGTGGCACGAGATCTCGCCCGGTGTGAAGAGGAGAATGGTGGCGCATTCGTCGACGGGGACGATGGTCTTGTACCGTATAGAAGCTGGCAAGACTTTCCCCTTACACAACCACCCACACGCGCAGTACGGAATTTTCATCGAAGGCAGTGGAAAGTTCAAGGTTGGAGATTCAATCTGGGACTTAAAGACAGGGGATTCTTACTACATTCCACCGGGCGTGTTTCATGAACTAAAGACTGATGGCGAAAAGACTAGTGTAATCATGGATTTTTTCACGCCCGAAAGAGAGGACTTTCTTGCTGAATGTTTGGAAGCAGACGGGTAATTCATGAAAAAGGCAAGGATCGAAATCTCTTTAATGACATTCTCGAAAATTTTTCGGAAAGAGTAAACGCCGATGAAACCAAAAAGAGTAATTGATCTGACTTCTCTTCTTGAGGGGCAGGGCGTATCGTGGCCCGGCGCACCGTTTCCCGAAGTAATTAGGGCAGGCGTTCTCGCAAAGGACGGGTACAACGTTGAGGTTGTGAAATTTACGACGCACACCGGAACCCACATCGACGCCCCGCTGCACATGCTGGAGCGCGGCCCTTCCATAGACGCTCTTCCAGCCGAAGGTTTTGTCGGAGAAGGTGTAGTGCTTGACTTTAGGGACAAAAAGCCAGGCGAAACAATCGGTGAATATGATTTCGAAAAATTCAAGTCGAAAATCCAGCGAGATGACATTGTTCTCCTCTGTACGGGGTGGGGGCCGAAGCGCGACTTCACTAAAGAGTTCCTTTTCGATTTCCCCGGCGTAAATCCCAACGGTGCAAAGTGGCTCGTCGCGTCGGGAATTAGAGCAGTCGGAATTGATACTCTTGGGATTGATCCCTACAACGACAACAATTTCACGTCTCACAAGATTCTCTTCCAGGGCCGTCAAGACTTTTGGATAGCGGAGGGACTGACGAACCTCGAGGAGCTTCTTTCAAAAGATCGGTGGTGGATAGCAGCCCTGCCCCTGAAGCTAAAAGGAGCTTCGGGAGCAGAAGCGCGCGTCGTTGCCTTTGAAATCTAGCACTTCGGATGCTTCGAGTCAGTTTCTCCGCGGATCTTCAGCTCCGGTGATTTTGTCTCCAGAAATTTGAATTGCATTCACGCCGCCGAAGAAATAATCGTGCTTGCGTTTCAAATCGTATCCACGTCCTTTCAAGTCTAGCTTTGCGCTCTCGCTTGCGCTGCCATCTTCCAGATACAGAGTCGTTTCTCCAGCAGAGCTTCCTTCGTAGTGAACTCTGGGGGATTGAACGGCTTTTTCAATACCCATTCCGAAGTCTAAGACGTTCAAAACCACTTGAAAAGTCGAGGAAATTATTCTCGGGCCTCCCGCGCTTCCTAGGACGAGAAATGGCTCTCGATCTCTAAACACAATGGTGGGTGTCATGGAGCTCCTAGGCCTCTTCAAAGGTTCTACTGAATTTATTGAGCTCGGATCTGTATCAAAATCATGCATTGTGTCGTTCAGGAACAAATCGAATTCAGGGACGAAAACTCCTGCGCCGAAATAGCACTCGAGCGATTCCGTGAGCGAAACAATGTTTCCAGCGCCATCTATTACGCTCAGGTGCGTCGTGTGCGAATTTTGGGTCGGCACACTTGTTCTGGAGTTGTAATCTCCCTCAATCAGCTTCTCGATGTAATTATCAGCTACGAGTTTCTTTGAATCAACTGGGAAAAAGTCTGGATCTGCAATCGTCGTCTTCCGATCCTGGTAAACTGCTTCTAGGCATCGAGCAATTCGATCGATCGCCTCGGCAGAATTGTGATGAACATCCTTTCCGAGATCTCTTTCCATCATTTTCAGGAGCTGGATCAAGCATATACCGCCCGAGCTCGGCGGAGGGAGCGATGCTACTTCATAGTCTCCAACTCGCTCGAAGACGGGTTCTCTAATTTTTGGGTCACACTTTTGAAAATCGTCTTGGGAAATCAACCCTCCGTTGCTCGAAACAAGCTTACTGACTGTTAGAGCAAAATCAGAAAGGTAAAATTCCCCGACGCTTTTCGCTTCGGACGCTCTCTCGAGCAATCTCGCCAGGTTGGGAAAGGAGATCCGCTCTCCTTCAGTCAGCGGGCGATCATTATTGCGGAGAAGAATCTTTGACGATTCGATCGATCGTTTGATTTTTCTTATCGAAGCGTCTTCATTCATTGCACGCGACAGAAATCTGTTCACCAGAAATCCATCTCTTGCGAATCTTGCGGCATCCAACGAAACCTCATGAAACGATTTGGTCCCAAACTTCTCGAGCGCAAGCGACAGCCCCAAAAGCATTGACGGGGCTGCCACAGCGCGGTACCCAATGCTGTTCTCGTCTCCGCTCGGCATGGATTCAAACATCGTTCGCTTGGACCGTAATGGCGCCGTCTCGCGATAATCCATAACCGAACACTTGCCCGACTTAGAATCAAAGATTAGCATAAATCCGCCACCGCCGATTCCCGAAAATGCTGGAGATACTACGCCGAGGGTCAGGGCAGTTGCTGCAGCCGCGTCGACCGCATTACCCCCAAGTTTCAAGACCCGCGAGCCTGCCTTGCTAGCGAGTGGATGAGCGGAGACTACCATTCCTTGTTTGTGATTTCCGCTTTGTGCGCCTTCGATTTCTTGCACGCAGGCAAAACCTGGCCCACATTTTTCAGAGTTTTCGTTTATATGTTATCCGAAATAACACCACCCTAATTCGAGAAGGAACTTGATCGCCCAGGTTTGCAGATAGCTGAGCTAAAGAAACTCATCAGGGAAAAAAATCTCAAACTCATTGGGGTTTCGTACGTCGATCTTGGCGGCATGACTAGAATGAAACCCGCCACAGCTGCTCACCTCGATTCGATACTCGAAGAAGGCGTCAAGAGTTCGCGCGCTAATCTCGCCCTAACATCTTACGATACTCTAGTAAGAGGATCTTCTCTAGATATTTCTCAGGGAGATTTCGCAATTGTTCCCGACATCAATACGTTTGTCGTTCCTTCCTACACCGAAGGAGTGGGTCGTTTCATTGGAAACTTGTACGAGAAAGACGGCACAAGATCGCAATTCTGCACGCGCACTTTTTTCAGCAAGATCCTGAAGCAGGCGTCGGAGAAAGGCTACAGGTTCGAAACTGGATTCGAAGCAGAATTTCAACTGGTCAAGCGAGAGGGGAGCGAAATAATACCTGTTGATTTTTATCCGTCTCACAGCCAGGAAGCATTCAGTCTGCATTCGAAAATCGTAGGCGACGCGGTGAATGCGCTAGATTCTGTAAAGATAGAGCTAGAGAAAGCGCACGTAGAGGGCGGTCACGGACAGCTCGAGTTTGATGTAAAGCACCATAGCGGTTTGAAGCCTGCCGATGACATACTGTACTTCAAGGACGCAGTAAAATCCGTTGCTCGGAGCCACGGCTACCTGGCGACGTTCATGCCCAAGATTGGCAGCAACTGGTGGGGAAACGGGCTCCATTTGCACATGAGCTTGTGGAATAATCGAAGCAGAAAATCTGCGAATCTCTTCGCTGACACGCGCGATAAGCTGGGTCTCAGCAAAATCGCCTACCATTTTATCGGAGGAATCCTAGAGCACCTGCCAGCCCTCACGGCGATAGCCTGTCCGTCCGTGAATTCGTACAGGCGCTTGCTTCAAGGAAAATGGAACGCCGATGCACAGGTGTATGCAGCTGGTGGCAGGGGGGCGGCTGTTCGCGTACCTGATGAGCGTGGCAACGCCACTCGCATAGAGTGCAGATTTCCTGACGGATCCTGCAACCAATACCTGGCGCTGGGGTGCATACTTGCCTGCGGCCTCGAAGGCGTTGAGAAAGAGACCGAGCCAAGTGCGAGGTTAGATTACGATCTATCGTTCCTTTCTGATAGGGAAATAAGGGAAAAGGGATTCGAGCTGATGCCGAGATCTCTCTACGAGGCCGTCGCCGCCCTGGAAAGGGACGAGTTTTTGAAGCACGCAATGAGCGAGCCAATGTTCTACGAATTCATCAAGCACAGGGAGAACGACATCGCGCAGGTCGCAAGCGAAGTGACGCAGTGGGAAGTCGACCACCTTCTCGACGCGTACTAGAGTGATTGCAGATTGGATTTTTCGGCTTACCCCGTAATAGATCATCATTCTCATCCGTGGTCGTTCGATACAAAGGAGATCACGAAGAACTTTTTTCTTTCAGTTATGAACATGGGAGGACTCTCCCCGGAAGAAGCAAAAGATCCAGAGAAGCTCATCCATTCGGAATTCACGCCGATGGGAAGACAGATCATGCACTTGATGGCAGGTTATCTCGAATGCTCTCCTACACTCGACGAAGTCATAGAAGCGAGAAACAAGAGGAGCAGGGGCGACTATCAAAAGTACTGCAAGGATCTTTTCGAAGATGCAAATATCGAGGGCCTTTTCGTGGATGACGGCTACTCTGAAGTGTCGGTTGCAAGCGATCTTTCAAAGCGAGATTTCGAAGATTTCGAGAAAACGCTGTCGCCAGTTCCTATAAGACGGGTCGCGCGTATCGAACCCCGCTTTCAGGCCGCGGTCGACGCGTCGAAGGACTATCAAGATTTTGTTCAGAGATTCGACGCTTCGATAACTGATGCGGTAAGGAGGCAGCGCGCGATTGCGTTCAAATCGATCATTGCTTACAGGAGCGGGCTGAATATTCAAAAGCCGAGCGAGGCCGAGATCCTGAAGGACTACAAAAGATCAAAGGCGTACCGGGAGCGGGGCGTCAAGAATATTCGTGACTGGTACATCAGGCGAATTATTGGGCGGTGCAAAGAGCTGAATGCGTCGCTCCACATTCACTGTGGCATGGGAGACGTCGACGTCGTATTTGATAGGTGCAATCCCTCCCAGCTGTACGAACTCCTCAAAGACAGGGAAACTTGGGACACGAAGATTTTCTTGATCCACGGCGGCTATCCATTTTCCCAAGAAGGAGCGTTCTTTGCAAACGCGCTGAAGAACATCTACATAGATCTCTCGGAAATGATACCCTTCGCATCCGTCGTAGGAGCAATCGACAAGACCACTCAAATACTCGACATGGCTCCGCCCTCGAGAGTGGTTTTTGGCTCTGACGGTGTGGTTCTTCCCGAGATTCACTGGGCAGGCGCGAAGATCGGAAGGCGCGTTCTCGAGCAAGTATTCCAAAAATTCGTCGGCGCGGGGGTTTATGACGAGGACGAAGCGCACAGGGCTGCGAAGATGATCCTATTCGAAAACGCGAAAAGAATCTACTTGCCGTGGTGAAGGATTGATTTTGAAATACTTTAGGGCACGGCAACGATGTCGTAAAGTATGGGCCTGTAATTCATAGTAATGCTGCGTGCAAAGAACTCGCCATCGATTTCGATATCGCGGATGTCGTATTCGTCTCGCTCGTAGAGGTCGTAGCGGTCGAACGTGAGGCAATTGTCCAAGTACGCGTAGAGCTTTGAAACGCTCACGTCCGTCATCACATCTCTTTGGATCTTCTCTTTTCCGGTCGCAGAGAGCATGTCGTTCAAAGAGTCAAGCCCAGCTTCGTAGTTCTTCCATGCTTCTTCGACGAACCGCGGAAAAATTCCATTTGCCACGAGTCGACCTATGAAAGTGCCGTCCCTGTCCTCCGAGAACTGCTTCAGCAGCCTTGCCTTGATGTTCAGCTCGTTCGTTTTGTCGAGCGCGTACAGAAATTCCCTTGCTACGGCTTCGAACTCTGTCCTGTAAGCGTGGTTGAGTGAATCTCCGAACGAACCGCAGGCTAGGAAAAAGCGCGCGGCTTCGTAGTCTGAATCCATGATTGCGCTTGAAATGGCATGCGCATAATCGATGTCAAAGGGAATCTCGCTCATGAGGAGGCCTTTCTCGGTTATTTTGTTTGTTGACCGATCAACCGCTTCAATCTCGAGAAGCCACTCCTCGGCAAAGGAGATTTCGCTCTTCTTCAAGTGCGACATGAATTCGAGCTCCGAAAAATTGAGCCCGTACTTCGACATCAAGAGAACGAGATCAAAAGGCGTCTCGCTCTCCAGAGCCTTCCTGACGGGTTTCGGCTCGATTACCTTGGGGATTGGAACGTCCGATAGAATTACTGCCCTTCCGGGCTTGAAGCGCCCTATTCTTCCCATCATTTGAAGAAGGGAGTTGTTGTCTATCGAATTGTACTCGAGGTGCTTTTGACCTAGCTTATCCTTGCCGTCTACGACCTCGTTGAAAATCAAAACGTTGTCGACGTAAATGTTCACCGAGGAGGCAATGACGTTGGTTGCAAAAATTCTGAGGTTCTTGTCAGCTTCTGCTCTCTGTTGAATCTTGTTTATTTCAGAACCTTCCAATCCGCCGTGGATGAAGGCTCCGCGGTAGCTCCTAGCATATTGCTCGACTAACCTTCTCGTGGGAAGAAAGACGAGCCACGATTCATTATGCGGCTGCTGGTAGAGGTAAAGAGAAAGAGTTCCGAACATGTCGTCGAGGTCTTCGGCGCGTTCGAGTTCCATTCTAACGGGGAAGCGCCTCCCACTGATTATGTACAAGTTGGATATTCCCAAAAAGTCGAGAAACTCCTTCGGATCAAGCGTCGCGCTCATGACTCTGAAGACGTTCCTTGCCCCCGCTTCGCCGTTGTTCTTTTTAGAAAGCGACATGCAGAGCTCGAGCTGCGAGGTCATCTGGTGACTTTCGTCAAAGTAAATAGAGGTCTCTTGCACAGAGTCCTCGGCTAACATTCGGAGCAGCACTCCGTCCGTAACAATTTTGATCCTTCCCGACGCGTTGATCTTTGTATCCTTTGTGATCACGGAGAGCTCGTGCGTCAGCTCCGGATGGAGAGCCTGCAGCGAATAGTAGAGCGCGTTGCACGAGGCTCTAGAGGGCTCGCGGATGAGGATGGAGCGATTTCTATTGCACATCTCGAATTCTCTAATCGGGGTTACGGTGCTTTTTCCTGTCCCGACGTCTCCCAGTATCACAAAGTGTTGATTGAAATCAATCGAATCGAGGATAGTGTAGATTGGAAGCGAAGGCGTTTGCTCTTCGACCGTCGACGTCTCCTTCTTGTCGTTTTCAGAATGCTGCAATTATTGGGACAGAACTTCCTCTTCACAATGAAGCGTGTCAGCGAATTTTAAAGCAAGCTGCCCCAATAAATCAGCAAAACCTTAAGCGTATGCCACCGACTTTTTTTCCTATTGACTTTTAACTTCCGGACTTTTCTGACAAATAGGAATCTTGTCGCGGACTATAACTTCTGTCCTTGGAAATCAGCAGTACGAAACAATTGACGTCGAGGGTCGAAAGCTTCTAGTTATTTACGGAAGAACAACGCAGACACTCTTTGCGATCGTCCCGGGCTGGTTTGTCGGCAACGAAAAGTTCGAAGGCAAGCAGCTAGCCGCAGTCGACGTTGAGCTAATCGAACCCATAGATCAGATCAACCTCGAGCAAGCTCTGAAAGACATATTGAGCAAAAGAGGAAAGGAAAACATGAGGATATCTTTCTGGGGTGGTAGGGGTGTAGCACCGAAAGGAGGTGACTCGGACAAGGCGACAGGTCAGGAGGCCATGAAGTCAAGAATTCTCGTCGTCGACGACGATCCGGCGATTCGCGAGATCATTCGGATGTATTTAGAGCGTGAAGGACACACTGTGCGCACAGCGTCAAATACAGACGAAGCACTCAAGGCGCTGAGAAACGATTCGCTCCCGGACCTCATGCTTCTCGACATCATGATGCCGGGGGATACTGGTTGGCAGTTCCTGGGTGAGCTAGAAAAGGATCCCAAACTAAGCCAACTTCCAGTTATTGCGATAAGCGGGCTAGAAAGACCCGAAGGAGGAGAGTACGATTCGAAAATGCTGTACGATTATCTTGTTAAACCGTTTTCTATGGCTGAGCTTTCAAGAGTCGTAAAAAAGTTCAGCGAAAGCTAATGCAGGCGCTTTTCAGTAAAAATAATGAGAGAGGAAGAGAGATAAAATCTCTTTACTCTAACTTCGTTTTCTTCCTACTGCGCGACCAAATGTTGGCCCCAATATGTTGAACCTACCAGCAGCTCAACTTTGTGACCAGTCTTTGACTCGTGCGCGTCAGCTTCCTTCGTATCTGGGAAGGTTCGCTGACATTGCTGGCACTTGTATTTCATTTATTTCAATCCAGAGGATTAAGTCAGCATTCTATTTACGCCTTATTCACTCGGAAACGGTATCTGCCGTTCGGCCCTAATTATACGCAAATAGTCGCTTATCGAATCCTTCAAAGAAACAGAGAGCGTACTATCTTTGAGACGACAGATCAAAGAACGTGTGCAATTTTGACATGAAATATTGACTAACTATGGAATTGCAGAAAACCGATTGCACTAGAGGCCAAGCGCGTCCATTACAAAGGTAATTGCCTCGGCTGGGTAGCTCTGCTTATATGACAGCTTGCAAAGCTCAATGAATTTGAGCGTAACTATATCATGAGCTACGGAAGAAGCCGCGACTCACGCGGCAACGGAGACAGAGGCATGGGATACGGAGGAGGACGTCCTTCGATGGGCCCAAAGCCTGTGGAAGTAGGTAAGGAATACGACGTAGAAGTCACTGAACTTTCAAGACGAGGCGACGGTGTCGCAAAAGTCCAAGGTTTCGTGATTTTCGTGCAAGGTGCGAAAGTAGGTCAGAAGGTCAAGATCAAAGTTGACCGCGTAGGTCCGAGATTTGCAAGCGCTTCAGTCGTTGGAGGAAGCTCTGGCGCTGCTGCATCGCCTAGCGAAGGAAGCAGCGAATCGTCTGGAGAATCCGGCGAAAGTAACGCAGAAGCTTCGACGTCAGGCTCTGAAGAGGAATCTTCGGGCATGAGCGAAGAAAGCGAAAAGCAGTAAACATCTAGCGCGAACGTCACTGAAGAAATTACCTAAATCAAATGCTGTAGTAATTCCAGAAAACCTTGGATTACTAAGCACCTTTTTTTCTTATTTTTCTAAATTCGAATTTTCGCTCGCTTGTTTAAAGCTGATCTTTGAAATTTCCTCCGTGAGCGAGCGAGTCACGTCTTTTCTCTGCTCGGAGAGCTGCTGGTGCTCTAACAAGCTTGATTCGAGATCGCCCATCTCCGAAATAACTTCAGACAACCTCGATTCCAGTTCTTCCTTGCTCTTGCTCGACAGCTCGCCATCGAAATGCACTTCACCCTTTTCGTTTTTGAGTTTCAGTTCTGAAACCTTCCGCTTGTCGCCCTGAATTTTTGAGTCAAGTTCTGTCACCCTGGATTCGAGCGTCGCAATCGGAGTAGTGTCTGCAGGTTTCGACAAGCCCGAAACAAATCTTTTGAAAAATCCCCTGGATTCCCTGCTCTGCTCTCTTCGGATTGCAAGGCGTCTTCGGAGCTCCTCGAGTTCCTGCTCGCTTGCCCCCAGTTCCTCTTCGAGGGCTCGAATTTTTTGATCCCGCTCGCTCTTTTCATGTTCCGCTCGGCTCTTCGCACCGCTTAGAGCAATTGCGCGGTTCAGATTCTGCTCCTCGTCCCGCAGCTCCGAAATTTTATTTTCGAGGTCGCTTTGGTCGTCACGCTTGAAAAGCGACGACGTCAATTCGAGCCTCCTTGAATAGTACTCTTTAGATAAATTTGTAGGACCAGCCCGAGTTTCGAAATCGTCGAGAAGAAGGTTGAAACTTTTCATCCAGTTTTCAAAAGTATAGCCACCGGGCTCAGCCGAGAATTTTTGCCCGCCGAGGTGGGCAAGAGATACAATTACCTTACTTTTGAGAGATTCAAGGTCAGGGGGATTTTCGCTCTCGGTGTTCAGTCTTATCTTGCGGGTGTGAAAGCTCTGCTTTTTGCGCTTCACGTTTTTGCGATCGTAGGAGCCCCTGCTGCCAGATGAATTACCGAAACTCAAACTATTCCAGTTCACCGCGGGTAGGTGATAAAAAACTGTCTAAGATGGCTTCAATTTAGGCTGCGGAAGGAGCCACACCAGTGTGCCGGAATCTCGCTTAGGTGGATTTCCGGAATCAATCCTTGCAAGCGTGGCCGGTTCTATCTGGATTTTTGAACCCCCTAGAATATCTGCAAAGAAAATGCCAAGGATTGGCATGTGACTAACTAGAAGGGCGCTGCTGACCTGCTTCTCCGAAAGGGCATGGTAAATTTCTCCAGGCTCGCTCTCAGGTTCGAGGCAGTTGTCAATTAGTAACTCTCCTTGCGGATTCAAAATGCTCTTTGCGATCGCGGCGCTTTCCTTAGCGCGCTCCAGGGGGCTCGAGATAAAGATGTCTGGTTGAGCTCCCAAGAGCTTCGCAATTTCGCAAACCTCGCTTACCTGTTCACGTCCCTTTCTAGTCAAGGTACGTCCAGAATCGTAGGGAGCCCCGCGTAGAGCTTCCCCGTGCCTCATTGCGTAGATAATCATGAATGCACTTTGCCCAAAAAACTTTCAGTCGGCGTCAATTCGACAACGGTTGATAGCTCGAACCAGTCATCGATTACCGCTTTGGAAGCAGGACCGTAGTACTTCTCGTACAGCGACTTCATTCCCAGTTCTCTCGACAAATCGTTTTCTCTTAATATCCTGCCTTCCGCTTCAATATTGCGCGTACCAATTCTCGCATTAACGCGAGGATTTCTTGCAATGTTCTTCATCCAGTCCGTGTGACTACCTTCATGGCTCAAGAATATTTTCCCAGAAGCTGCGGCAAACCACAGCTCCTTCGTATAAGAGCGACCGGTCTTCCTTCCAGTCGTCGTGAGGTAGATGAATTTCTCTTTGTTAGACTCCTCAAATCCGCTTTTCTCGCTCATTGATTTTTCTCATTTCTTGAAGGACCGCGTAAACAAAAGAGCCTTTCCTTCTGGGTCCGGGGCGAATGATTCATGGGAGAAGAGAGAAGCTCGTAAATACTTCGAGGGATAAATTAGCAAATTAGAAGTCTTTACTCGCTTCTTTGTGACAGGTGGACATCAAATGTTCTGTTCGAAATGCGGCGCTCAAATTCCAGACGATGCTGCCTTTTGCTACAAGTGCGGAGCACCGGTGCCCGGTCAATCTGGGGCAGCCACTGGAGCTACCCAGACCAGTACGACTGGATCGACATCAACAGCATCGACCGCGTCAACCGCGCAAGTAATCGCGCCCACTGGGGTGACCTCCCTAAAGTGCCCATCCTGCGGAGCTCCAATTTCGCCAAAGTTTGGAGAAATGGTCATCACGTGCGAATATTGCGGGAGTAGCGTCACCCTTGGCAACGCGGGTTGGACCAACATTCAAAAGCAAACAATGCTTCCGGTCAAAATCGGAACGGCCGATGAACTCAACGCTATAATCAAGCCCATGATGGACAAAGGACTCCTCCACAGGCACCTGCAAGAAGACTCGACACAAGAAGAAATGACCCTCTCTTACGTGCCCTACTGGATAGTAAGCGTTTCTGCGAGGACTTCGGTCGTCGCAACTGACGTCGCCATGCAGATGGGACAGACGGCAACGACAGCAGCTCTAATGGGAGTGATGCTGGGAGGCCTTAGCGGCGGGTTCGGTGGAGGCGGAGGAGGGCGAAGGAGAGCTTACTCTATGCTTCCGCGCAATTTTTCGGTTGTGCCTCCGTCGTTGATCGCAATGGTTGGATTTGGAATGGGCTATGGCGGAGGCGGCGGGCAAAGAAAGGCAGAGCAGATGGACGCGAACTATAATTTCCCAGTAGTTGCTCTAAAAGCCTTTACAGCATACCAGCCGAAGGAATACCAGTTCGATCTTCAGGGCAGAGTTCTCTTTGACATTTCTAAAATCCAGAAGAACATCAAGGTGCTGAACGGCGACATCAGCGAGGAAGCGGCAAAGTCCCAGGCAAAGACGCTCGTGGATCAGCTCCAGTCGGCAAAAGCGCATGCAAAGTACCACATGATTCAGAAGATCGATACGCAGATGGACGTCGGCGAGAGCGAACTGCTGCACGCCCCCATCTGGTTTGTAAGGTACGATCACAAGGGCAACAAGATTATTCTCGTAATCGACGCGAACTCTGGACTCATCATCAACAGCCTCGGACTCGACAAGGCCTGAGCTCGTGCTCAGAACTCTTCGTATTCCTGCGGGTTTCTAAATTACCCACTCTTCTCTTTCTACGGATCTATTTTTGAATCCGAGATTTCTTATTCTGTAGCCACGTCCTCCGTGGAGCGTTGCATCCCCGTCTTCCCCTAACCTGTAGAGCGCTTCTACAATTCTACCGAGCGCGTCAGCTTTCATTATTCCGCTGCCGCTTTGACCGCCAGCAACGATTAGGTCGTTTTCTTCAAAGGCAAATGGGATGGAGTCAAGCGTATTGTAAGCGTAGTAACCGGCCCACATTTGACCCGCTCTGGAACCTTCAAATGCGGGAAAGTACTGCCTCAAGATCGGATAGAGCGATCTTTCAAAATATTCAGGTTCCGGTTTGCAGTCTTCGAGATTCGCATCAGGTACGTTAATGAACGGACGGTTAAAGTCGTCATCGCATCCTACCCAGAATTCGCGATTTTCCTCCACGCCCTTGACAAAGCATGCATTTTTAGGCAGAATAGCAAAGGGGAATCCTTCGCTGCTGAAAGTTCGCGTGCGCAGCAACCTTTCGAGCTCCTCGCTTTTCTTCGCAGTGAGCGTGAAGAGCTGGCGCTTCTTCGCTTTAACGTGGCCGTCAAGCCCGATTGGTTCGAGCAGCTCGTTATTCCACGCCCCGGCTGCAACGATTGTCTTTTTTGCTCTGAGTTCCCCGTGGAAAGCACCCTCTACCTTGGCCCCTGCGACGTTACTCTCCTGCCAGGTGAAAGGCTCTCCCTCAATGCCGAGCGGTTGCCGCGGTTCAACTATTAGAGATGTGACATTCGTATTAACAGCGATTTTACCGCCCAGAGCAAGGAATCTTTCTTTGTAATAATTGGCAAGCTTGGTAGGGTCCAATCGGCCGCACTTTTCTCCGAAAATCCCAGCTGCAATACTTTCCAGATCCATCAAACGCGCTTCATCGCTGGCCGAAAATTCCGATCGTAATGCGGGAAGCAAGCGCTGTAGATCTTCACGTGTGTACTCCCTAAGTTCAATTCCGCAATTTTTCAGTTTGCGAATGTTTGCTTCGCCCTTCGACGCTTGTCTTTCGCTCATGAGCCAGAGGTAGCCACATTTCTTGAGACCGAGATCTATTCCCAGTTCGTTCTGGACTTCAAGATAATAGTCAATCGAGCTGTCTGCAAGTGCCACGTTGTCCCTGGAGGTGAAGGTGTTGCGGAACATCGCGTTACTCCTCGCGGTGTTCCCTTGGGCGACTGCCGCAAATCTGTCGACAAGGAAAACGTCCTTGCTCGGGGCATGCTCTTTGATGTGATAGGAAATTGATAGGCCGAGTATTCCAGCGCCGACAACAAGCACGTCGTATTCTGTCGTAGTCAGATTACACGCAGATTACAGGGACTTTTGACAGCGTGATGAGTTTTTGAGCAGTAGTGGTGGGAGTTAAATTTCCGTCGACTTTCGGCCGACCCTCCTTTCCAACTACGATACAATCGCAGTTTTCTTGCTCGGCTTTCTCGATCATGATCTTTGCAGGCTCTCCCACCTCCAGAAGTGACTTTGAAGATACCCTGCGACCGCCTGCTCTTGATTCCACAGCATCGAGGATTTGTTTGCCAGTGTCCCCGAGCGTCACTATATGGATGAAGACAATACTCGAACCCAATTTTTCGGCAAGGGCAATGGCGTAATCAGCGGCCTTTGACGAGCCCTCAGAATCGTCGACTCCGACGAGCATCTTTTGAGGAATGAAGTTATCCATGAAGCGCTCTCCCGATACTGCTCGCAATGAGTTGAATAGTCTTACTGAACGGATTTCTTTGGACCAGAGCTCATACAGTATACCGCCAAGTCCGACTTCAATCAAACGGGGTAACTGGTCTTTCAAAAAGTTAAGAAGATCCCGGATCTCACGAAGACGAAATGTCAGAAAGTCTATAGAAAGTAAGTGAAGATCTGACAATCTTCCTCGGAAAAGCTAATTGCATAGTAACTCAAACGTGGACAGTTAGAGCAATTTGATAGCAGAATCCTATGCCATGCCTAAAAATCAATAATTCTCTGGAGTGAATGACCTTGGCAATTTCGAGATTTATCGTTATGGCGACACTTCAGGCAGCCCGTGCTTCCGCCCTCGGACTGGATAGGGACGAAGCATATTCTTGGGGACTCAACCGGGCGATATTCTATGCTGCAGCAAAGCAGGGATTTAGATCGGCGTACTCACACGGAGGAGGAAGTGGCAAAGCGGAGCCAAAAGAAGTAAAGCCAAGCTTCACTCTTGGAGACGAACTTGCATACAAGGAAAATGACAAGGGCAAATCGATGTTCGCGATTGGTGAAAAAGCACAGACGCCGAATGACTTTGAAAAGCAGGTAATTTCCCGCTTCGGTGGAAAATTCGATGCTGCGTGGAATGAAGCGATGCAGATTGTGGAAGGCGAAGATAGGGAGACGCTCCTGTCCCAGAGGAAATTCTATGAGGATGTCTATAAGCCGAGGAGAGACGTTCTCGCTAAGAAGTGGTCTGAGGTCACCGCGGATCTAAATGGAGAAAAAACGAGTACAGTTCACAAGGCAAGGGTCAAGGTCAAGGCTTCGTAGCTGCCGGTAACAAAGTGCAAATAATCCAATTCCCGGCTGTACTAAACAGAACTATTATCTGTCGGGTTATTCAAGGGTTCATCTCTTAACGATGAGCAGCGACAGCGCTTCTAGCAGAAAAGCACGACTCGCTGCTGTGCTTATGATCTTACTATTGGTCGTAGTCGCTGCAGTTATTGTGTACGAATCGAGTCTTCTCAGTTGGCCCCTCGAGGCGGGAAGCTTGGCAGGTTTATACGGTAAGCCTTCCCCGCACATCGTGAATCCTCCAAACGGGACGCTCGTAGTTCAGGTTTTCTCAACTCCAGGTCAAAACCCTTCGTCCGGCTCTCCAGTGGCGGACTCTTTCGTGCAAATTTTTTCAGGTAGTTCTGTCATTCCTCCAGCCGTGTTTACCGCGACTACGAACTCGAGCGGACTGGTTCAACACAACGTGGTTCCGGCTGAGTATACGATCAGGGTTACAAGCACACTCACGAATTCTACTCCGTCCGTCACGGTTCTGGCTTATTCAAATTCTACGACAACACTAGCGGTGGATCTGAACACGACGTCGTATGCGGCGTCCTTTTTTGACATTGTTAGCGCAAATCCCTCGGGTGATGTTCCAACGTGGACTCCGATCTACGTTGAGATTCCTGCCACTTCACCACTTCCGATCGCGACACAGCCGACGTACCTGTCGTATACTACTAGCTGTTTGATCGGTCTTCCTGGTGGGACTTGTGTATCAATTCTAAATGGACCTGCGCCCCTCATCGGGGTAACTGTCGCAGATCAAATAGAATCTGCGAGTGCTGGCACTTTGCTGTTGGAAGTAACTCTAAACACGCCCACGAATTTGTCAGGAGTGCAGCAAGTGACTATTTCTACCATCGGGTCGAGCTACATGGTTTCTATCATCAATGACACGAGCGGTCTACCAATACCAGTTCCAAATGTATGAAAGGTTGCGACAAATTGTTCTCTGATTCTATTCTGATTTACTCGCTCGTCGCTCTAAACATCGTTCTCTACGGATTGCTGCTTTTTGGGTACATCCGTAGCAGAATAGTACCACTTCCAGAGCTCAAAAGCGCAAACGAAGTATTCGCCTTCCTCGAAAAATCCTTCAAGTTGACCTTCCCTGACATTCCCGACGGTTTCACGTGGCCCGAGTTAATCTCAAGAGCAAAGGACACTGCGCTCGACTCGCCCGTCAATTGGCAAAGGATCCAAGCGGCTTTGAGTGAGTACGAAGCTTATAGATACGGACAAGAAAGTGAACCTGCGAGTTCTGATTCTAACGAAATTTTGAAGCTGGGAGTACTTCTCCGAAAACATGGTAAAGTGAATTCGTGAATTATCTATGGAGAATAAATAAATTGACGTCTACGCTCGCGACAACGGGCACCAAATACTCCGATCTGCGCGATAAAATCATCCGGGAGGTATCAAAGGTCGTTATCGGAAGAGAATCTGAGCTAAACCTGCTTTTGATATGCCTTCTAGCTCGGGGCCACGCCCTCCTCGAAGGAGTTCCAGGAATCTCAAAGACGCTTCTTGCAAAAGCATTCACCAAGTGCTTAGATTTGAAATTCAAGCGAGTGCAGTTCACCCCCGACATGCTTCCACTCGACATCATTGGCGGATTCATCTTCAACATGAAGAGCCGCGAATTTGAATTCAGGGAGGGGCCCATTTTCGCAAACATTCTGCTCGCCGATGAAATTAACCGGGCGGCTCCGAAGGTTCAGAGCGCGCTGCTTGAATCTATGCAGGAACTCCAGGTTACCGTTGAGGGGATTACTACAAAACTTCCGGCTCCTTTCATGGTAATCGCAACGCAAAACCCCCTTGACTTCGAAGGGGTGTACCCTCTTCCTGAGAGCGAGCTCGACAGGTTCATGATGAAGATCGGCTTCGATTACCCTGGCTCCAAGGTTGAATCAAACATTTTGCGACGAAACCTTTCCGATCTTGATGTCGACGTAGTGTCGGCTGTCGTTGGGCCAAACGACCTGCAAGAAATATTCGCGCTGGTTGACAAGGTAAAGGTAACGGATGAGATTCTCGACTACGTCGTAAAGCTCGGAGAGTCGACGCGCAACGACGCGAGGATAGGACTCGGTGCTAGTCCGAGGGCCATGGTTCAGCTGCTCCACAGTGCTAGATCGAACGCAGTGCTGAGCGGGAGGGACTATGTCGCGCCCGAGGACATCAAATTTGTAGCGCCCTACGTTCTTTCGCACAGGATAAGGGTCGACCGTGCAGCGTCTCTCAAGGGACTCGTGGGCACGCCAGATTCCGTCATCAAGGAACTACTGGACGTAGTGAAGCCGCCACGGTGAAACTTACAGCCAGAGGGCGCGATTATTTTCAAGCTGTTATCATACTCGCGCTACTCTCTGTGGTTCTCGACGCCAACGTCATGCTAGCGCTTGCTCTAACTCTTGCCATCGTCGCGCTCGTTTGTTTCCTAATAGTGAGGAGCGTTTCGGAATTCAACACTGTGTTGGTATTTGACCCATCGAGATTATCGTCGTTCAAGGGAGAGGAAGCGCAAACAAAGGTTCACGTCCAGCTGCTTAGGGCTAGGTGGGTTAGAGCGGGGGTGGGGGCCGTCGAATCGCCGAGTGGCGTCGAATCAAAGTTCACTATATCGGCCGAAAATACTCTCAGCATACGCATGAAGACCAGATACGCTGGGCGTTTCGAAGGTTTTGCCGTACGTCTGCAGGTCACGGATATTTTGAACCTGTTCTCTAAAGAGATCGCAACTCTCTACGCGGATTTTCGTCTTGACTCGCTGCCAGTTTCACTATTAGCTCCGATCCCGACTTCAAGACCGATGCCGCTGACCCTTGGCGAAAGTTCGACTCGCTCACCCGGGTCGAGCCTTGAGCTTTACGCACTTGACCAATACCAACCGTATTCCGAAACGAAGAACGTTCTATGGAAGAGAGTTGCGAGAATGCCTGACGAGCGATTAATTGTGAGAATAAGGGAATCGAGCATTCCAAGGCTGATACGAATAGGGTTCATCGCCATCGACAATCGCTTCCGCGATTTGACCTTGTCTGAAAAAGTGGATCAACAAGAGGCAGTAGGAACGTCAGAGCTTTTCTGGAAGGATATGATCTGCGAAAGCCTTGGAGCAGTTGGAAACTTGATACTCTCGCTAGGGTGCGAGATTGAAATTTCCCACACCGGTGAGAAGGAAGAAAAACCGGGTATTGTCTCAGAAACAGTAAATGACTTCGGGGATCTCGCAGGCGCCATCATGAATTTGTGGGAAGCGCCGGAGAATGGGGAGAGAAACGAAAACCTGTTCGAAGTAATCGCAATGTCTGACATTATCATTTGTGGAATGCGCGATCTCGCAGATGAATCTATCGCGCCCGCCGTTTCGAGGAAACCAGCACTAGTTATTTCTGAAAAGTGGACTGAACCCGCATACATTGGAAGGCAGGCGTTCGTTTACACGGGTGTTGAAGATTTGAAACAGTTCGTCGTCAAAGTTGTGGACAGGTGAAGAGATTGTCTTCTTCGTCGGATTACGTCAAGATTGCAATCGCCACACTTATTGGGCTTTGCCTCTTTTCGTTGTACTTCATTTTTATCGGCATCGACGGAGCTGCAATTCTGCTTGCTCCGATGAGCAGCATTGAATCGCTGATTTTCTACACGCTCGCTCTCAGAGTGCTCGCAGTCACCTTTGTACCATATTTGAGGAGGTCGCAAGCTCAGGTGAAAATTGCGCTATTTTCGATCGAAACTTTCGTGCTCGTCATTTTGATCTTTGTCTTCGTACTCACGCAACAGCTTGCTTACAACATACTGATCGGCCAGGTTCTGACCGCATGGCTCGGCGCAACATCGATTCTCCTCACTCCCTACCTCATCTGGCAGATAAGCCTGAACATCTACAAGGGGATGAGCTCGTCAGCACTTGTACTGTCTGTCACCCCCGAATACGTTGTGGGAGTTTTTCTCGTGGCATTTGCAATAGCTACCTCGCCGCCGAGCGGCATCAGCGAATTCGGAGCTTCTCTAATTGGATCAATTAGAGCACAGCAGACCGTTCAAGGGGTTCAGATGCTCGGATCGAATCCACTGATAGCTTCAATTTCTATCATCATATTCCTTTGCATGCTGTTCCAGATCGGATTGAAACAGAGTTCGCAAGGTACCCCCAACCTCGGAGAACCGCTTTCAAAAGGTACTCCAAGGTATCCATATCAAATCCTTCTGCTACTTGCAGGAGCTCTCTTTGTATTTTTCTGGCTTATCTTCTCACCTTCTGCTCTCGGCACAGACGGCCTGTTCACGGTTTGCGTGCCGACAGTTGCAATTACAGTCATCCTGTGGGGACTAACCAAAAGGAGAGACAATCCTTGGGGAAAATGAATATCAGAATAGTAGCGCTAATTTTGTTGATTGCCATTCTGCTGGTGCCATCAGCCTTTGCGCAGAGTACTCCCGGCAAATCAATGGGAAAAACCACTTCGGGTACAACGCGAGGCTTACAATCCCCCTTGCAACCAGTGTTGAATTTTACGAATTCTTCGGACTTTGAAATCGGCTACGGACCCTCCTATGTTTCTCCGATTTCGAACGAGGTTCCAATCTACACCTTAGGTGACAACATGTACATCGTGTCCAATTACAACGTAACCGTTGGCGTTACACTTTACGATGGTGGAACAGTTTTGAAGAGCGCGTCTTTGATGCCGGGCAACGCCCTCACTCTCTACCAATTTGACGAAAAGTCAATGGCTTCTGCACTTCTCTCTCTCGACGTCTCTGGTCCGTCTCCATTCTCGGAAAACATCACATACATCAATCCTGCGAGCGATTCGATCAGCTCCATCGGATCTAGCTATTCTCTAGAGTCGGGTAGCCTCGATATGTCTTTCAACTTCAGCGCCGCAAACAAGTACGACATCCAAGCTTGCCTTACTTCGGTACCTCCGTCATTTCCAAGCACGAGCGAAATCCCAATCCCAGTGCCCCCATCGATCGGCGGAGGAACAATCGGAATTCTGCCCCAACAATCCGATACCGTGTTAATCGATCCCTCGCGGGCGACGGGGAATTACTATTTCTGGTTTGAGCTAGTCGGCAACTACTCTTACACCATATCTAATTCGAACGGGGGATTGGCTACTCGGCAAATCGTCGTCGCAGAGTCGGACACCACACTCATTCAGGGCGGAGCGGTCTCAAACCAGAGCATCATTTTGAACTTGCAGACTTCGCTCCGAGGCGGGCGCTACTCTCTTAGGGCATTCTTCTCGGGCAGCAGTGGAAGCATCCAGGGTGTAAGCACTGGAGTGCTCGTCCCAACTCCTCTCTCTACATCGAGCGGAAACTGGTTCTGGCTCGGCTCCTGCACTCTTAGTTCCGTTACCACAGTTCCGTTCGCAACCAGCTTCAATCTTGGTGCGACTCCACCCTCGGGCTGGCCAAGCTACCTTTACATCATGTACCAGGACGGAATAGGCGGGGTGGACGAGTACGCGTCGGTTCCGCTCGGACTATCTCTATCGGAGGTCACGTTCGACTTCCCCGCTGCAACGACGCCGACCGGGTCGATTGTCGGTCCATCTCCAGTTCCTTCATACGTAGGAATATCGCTTGCGAACTCCTCAGGTACGCCGATCAAAGGTTTCAGTTCTTCCGGCGGATCAGCTTTCCTAATCTGCGGCTGCAGCTCGAGCTCCTATCCGATCAAAGTTCCTCTCTCGCTGAGCTTCGGTGGGAGCACGTTCGAAAACATCACGGCGAACATTCCTTCTTCATACTCTAGCCAAACATACTACCTCAACTTTAGCAACTTTTACGTTTACGTGACGAGCGCGGGAAAAGGCGTGCAGAACGCCAAAGTGGAAATTGAGAACAACAACTTGAACAATGCTTCAGCTTCTCTTGCTACGGATAAACAAGGTTACGTCGGTTTCTACGTTCCCCCTGGCAGCTATTCAGTTTTCGTAACGGATCTCGGAAACAGCTCTTCCGGAACGGCGCAGCTGAGCGTCGGATACAATCCCACTTACGACGTCACTTTTCCCCCGCCCCCTGCGCCAAGTAATCCCACAACTTACCTCGGCGCGCTAGCCGTTGTGACCTTTCTCGGCCTCGTAGGGAATCTATGGTTCTGGGTTGTAAGACGCAGAACGAAGGTTTAAGTCGACTCAAATGTTCCACTTGGCGATCCGTTTGCCATGCGAATTCATAAATGAAACGAGCCACGCATACGAACCTTCATGGATAGCATAGTTGAGCTTCAAAATATTCCGGTAATGCGAATCAAAGCGGACATGAAGGGAAAAGGGCCTTCAGAGGCGTTCACCATTCTAGAGTCAAAGCTCTCAACACTCAGAGGTCGGAAATTCTACGGCGCTGTTCGTAAGTTGCAAAATGGCGATGTAGAGTACTATGCTTGCGTAGAGATAACCGAATCTGACGACCCTGTGAGGGTACAACTGGAGACCGCAGTTATACCAGGTGGAAAATATGCAAGGCGTAAGATTATTGGATGGCAGAAAATCGTAAGCGAAGGCAGGCTAGCTGATGTGTTTGAGGAGTTTGTGCATGCCAATGAACATTACATTGACTTCAGCGAAGTACGTCCCGCCCTTGAATTCTATCGCAGCCATGAAGAGCTTGTTCTCCTTATGCCCGCCAAAGACTAAGTAGCCTTCTGATCAAGGACTAGGTCTTGTAACTGTTTTTCCGGAAGAAATACTCCTACTTATTTTCCGGATTATACAGTTGTGTCTTGTTATTTGCTTACTAGTAAAGGGTATTACAGACCTGCGACGGAGGGATCGTAATAGATTTCCAGAACTCAATGCTTGTGGCTCCAGAGCGTCACATGCAAGAAGACAAGACAAAATCTTTGAATTCACGGTATTCGATTTTCGAACATTTGCGAACTTGTGCGTGTATAATCAAAGCTTAAAGATTGCTGATTTCGATTAGCTACAGAGATTTTCGAACAAGACTTGCGTGTAGGGATAATAGGGGCTTCTGGTTATGTCGGCGGCGAGCTCCTGCGGATCCTCCTGAACCACAAAGACGTCGTTGTAACGTTTGCGACTTCGAAGCAGTACAAATACGAACCGATCCATAGAGTTCACCCAAACCTGCGATCGGTATCGGATCTCAAATTTTCAGAGCCCAATCTAGACAAGATGACTTCTGGATGCGATTTCGTCTTTGTTGCCGCGCCGCACGGCAGCGCGGTAAAGTATGTTCCATCTCTGCTGGAATCCGGTCTCAGAATCGTCGACATGAGTGCAGATTTCCGCCTCAAAGATCCGCAGGCATATGTTCACTGGTACAGGTTGAACCATCCGAATCCCGAGTTGCTAAAGGTTGCAACCTTTGGAGTTCCAGAAATCTATTCTCAAGAAATCAAAGGCGCGAGACTTGTGTCAAACCCGGGATGCATGGCGATCACAAGCATTCTTGCTATTGCACCGTTTGCGAAGAGCGGGGTGATCGACCTAGAGCACATCGTGGTCGACGCAAAGATTGGCAGCTCGGGAGGAGGCACAAAGCCAACCATGGGAACACATCATTCCGAGCGCTACGGCGTCGTGCGCCCCTACAAACCGGTCGATCATCGGCACACGGCCGAAATCGAGCAGGAAGTATCAAGGCTCGCCGGAAGAGAAGTTAGAATTTCGATGACGCCTCACGCCGTGAACATCGTACGTGGCATTCTCTGCACTGTGCACTGCTTTACGGAAAGGAAACTGGAATCTGCCGAAGTGTGGCGGATTCTAAGGAGCTTTTACCAGAACGCTCCTTTTGTAAGATTTGTAAAAGACAAGAAGGGTCTTTCTCGCTATCCCGATCCGAAAATTCTTTCCGGCTCTAACTTTTGCGACATCGGCTTTGAACTGGACGAAAGACTCAACAGGCTTTTGCTTCTCTCCTCGACTGACAATCTCGTGAAGGGCGCCGCGGGAAACGGCGTCCAGTGCATGAATTTGATGCTCGGCTACGACGAAAGATCCGGTTTGGAATTTCCAGGTTTGCATCCAATTTGATTCAGAAAAATGGAACCCTCGTTTTCAAGATCGGCGGAAGCGTAATAGACGGTACCGATCCCTCGCTCGTTCAGGACATGAAAGAGTTGATTCAGCAAGGAACGAAGCTCGTAATCGTCCACGGTGGCGGGGATCAGGTGACTGCGATTGCGGAGAAGCTCGGCAAGCCCCAGAAATTCATCACTTCACCGGAGGGGATCAAGAGCAGGTTTACGGATCGTGAAACTGCCGAAATTTACGCGATGGTGATGAGCGGCCTCCTTTCAAAGAAAATAGTACGCGCGCTTGCCGAGCGCGGGTTGTCATCCGTATCTTTGACCGGAGCTGACTGTGGGCTGCTAAGAGCGACGAGAAAGAAGAGGCTCGTCATTCTCGACGATCGGGGGAGGAAGGTAGCCATAGACGGAGGCTACACCGGAAAGATAAGTTCGGTAAATACTGCGTTTCTTAGCAAGCTCTTGAGTTCTTCTATAATACCGGTGATTTCTCCGGTGGCTTGCGACACTGAAAATTGGGATCTGCTGAACGTGGATGGGGACCGAGCTTGCTCACATGTTGCAGGTGCTCTTGGCGCCGACGCTACGATATTTCTTACAGATACCGATGGCGTGCTGCTTGACGGAAAAGTGATCGAGAGGATAAAAACCGAAGATGTGCGGAAGCTTCTTCCAAAAATAGGAAGCGGCATGGACAAGAAACTTATCGCGGCCGTTGAAGCTGTCGAGATGGGAGCGAAAAAGTCGATTATAGCTTCTGGCAGGAAAGAAAATCCACTGAAGAACGCGCTTTCAGAAAATGGAACTGTTATATCACCATCCTAATTTCTAGAGTTGAGAATTTTTCGATTGAATTCTGAAGATTTGCACCTTGTCCCTACTTACCAAAAATTCCCAATTGAGATAGTGAGAGGAGAGGGAGCTCTTCTCTACGATAGCGCAGGGAAGGAGTACCTTGATCTTTCGGGGGGGTACGGCGTCGCCATAGTTGGGCATGCAAATCCTTTCGTTGCTGACGCGATTTCAAACCAGGCAAGAAAGCTCATAACATGCCATGGATCAATGTACAACGATACAAGAGAAGCTTACCTCTCCGAGCTTGCTGCTGTCCTTCCCGCGAGCCTGAGCCGAATATTTCTGTGCAACAGCGGAGCTGAGGCTGCAGAAGCAGCTTTAAAATTTGCTAGACTATTCACTGGCAAAAATGAGATTGTTGCCTTCACTGGAAGCTTCCACGGGAAGACGCTTGGCGCGCTTTCAGCTACCTGGAATCCCAAGTACAGAAAGTCGCTAGATGACCTCTTGGCAGGAACAAAATTCTGCCCCTTTGGCAACCTTGAGAAGGCAAGAGAAGTGATCTCGGATACGACAGCGGCGGTATTGGTCGAACCCATCCAGGGTGAAAGTGGCATCCATATTGGAAGCGAAAGTTTTCTCAAGGGACTACGCCAGATTACAGAAGAGAAGCGCGCAATACTAATTTTTGACGAAGTACAGTGCGGTTTCGCCAGGACCGGCAGAATGTGGGCCTTCGAGCACGCCGGTGTAGTGCCCGATATGATGACCGCTGCCAAGGGGATAGGGGGAGGCTTTCCGCTCGCTTTTGCAGCGCTAACTGAAGAAATTTCATCTGCCCTAAAACCGGGCGCTCATACGAGCACATTCGGAGGAAATCCCCTAGCTTGCGCTGCTGGTCTCGCGGCCCTCAGATTCTTGAAGAGAGAAAATTTGGCGGAAAAAGCTGCGTTAAACGGCGCGTATTTCAAAAACGAGCTTGAAAAGCTTGCATCAAGACACCGTAGCCTCGTCAGAGAAGTCAGGGGAAGAGGTTTGATGATTGGCGTGGAATTCAAGATTCCGATCAGAGATGTCATAGTGAAGGGTTTCGATCACGGCATGATCTTACTCTACTCAGGGCTCAATATTTTGCGGCTGCTTCCTCCGCTCGTCATAACAAAAGAGCAGATCGATGCAGTGTGCAAAAGGCTCGACCCAATACTCATCGAGCTTGAAGGTACGAGAGCCACTTCTAAAGCGGCGGATACCGAAGGGGCAGAAATCCTCAGCGCTCAGTGATCAAAGATGGATTCGGTCGACGAGAAAATACTCTCAGCTCTGAGGGAGGACGCGCGCAGGCCCTTCGTAGAAATTGCAAAAACCGTCAATTTGTCAGAAGCTGCAATCAGGCGCCGAGTATCAAACCTCGTCAAATCCGGGGCGATATCAAAGTTCACGATTGAGACAAACGTCGGTTCAAAGACAAGGGCAATCAGCCTGATCAGCATCGCGCCGAATACGCCGACACCCGAAATCTCTTCGAAGCTCAAGAAAATTCGCGGGATCGAAACGATCTACGAAATAACCGGCGAATACGACGTTGCAGTGGTGGTATCCGGAACGAATATAGTTGAAATTAACGAAAGCATAGACGAAATTCGTAAGCTTCCCGGCATCGGAACAACGAATACCGTCGTCGTTCTTAAGACTGTGCGCTAGCAATACACGTGGCGATATAGTTAAATCGCCATTTTGCCTGCGATTAACGCACATACCTAAAGTGTTCGATGCTATGACAGAAAATAGTTGCCCAGAGTGCGTTTCAGAACTGAAAATCCCGGGTGATGCAATAGATGGAGAGATCGTTACGTGCGCTGACTGTGGATCCGCTTGGGAGCTCGATATCTCAAGCGACGGCACTGTCAGCCTAAAGCAAGCTGAAAGCGTCGGCGAAGATTGGGGAGAGTAAAAGGCAGGGGACTTGCCAAAACCGGTTTCGATGGTTTACGACCTCGTTCGCATTGAAGAGAAAGCGATCATCGAAGCCGGAAAAAGGCGCAGCGAAATAGAATTTCGCGCCTTTGACGCCAAGGATCTTTTCTTTAACCTGCTTGACGGATCTGCTTCGAAAGAAAAATTCG
>JASHSF010000157.1 GCA_030036955.1 Nitrososphaerales archaeon | reverse complement strand
GCCATTCGGCGCAGCTCTTCCTTCGCGGCAAGATTCTCCGGTTTTGCCTCTTGAACCTCGTCCCGATTCTTTTGTAGCTTCTGCGCCTTGAGTCGCCTGTACCTTTCTCTAGCGTATTCTCTCTTCCTTTCGGGAGTCCAGGCAGTTGCCAAGGTGTAATCGCGACTGCACTTTGGAGGATAAGAGCGTTTCGAAATTGAAATTGACAACGATGCGAATGAACAAATGCGCAAAAACAATTGTTCGAAGCAAGATCGGACAAAACAATCTAAAAAGGAGCAAATTCTTTCTCATGCCTGCGCGAGCGATTCTTCGCTCGTTGCATGTGCAGGCTGATTATACTTCCGGGACTTGAAATCTATTCGAACAAGATTTGAGCAATACTTCAGGCTAGCCGAGTACGGACAGAAGTACAAGCGAACCGTGTCGCTGATGCTGACCTGCGGTGTCGTGCTGACCGTGCTTCAAGTCATCATTCCATTTCTAATCGGCGACGCCGTCGATGTCATTGGAACGAGCCGCGCTCTCGCCGCCGTTCTCGTAATTGCAATTGAGATCGTCGGACTCAGCGCAATCTCCGCGGTTTTCCAGTTCGGGCTGAGCTACGGTGGGCAGTACCTTGGTCAAAAGATCATTTATGATATGCGTAACAAGATCTTCGTTGCAATCCAGGGCCAATCGTTCAGCTTTCACGACAAGAATCAAACCGGGCAGCTGATGGCTCGAGCGACAGGCGACGTCGAGGCGATGCGTCGATTTCTCGCCTTCGGTCTTCCCCAGCTGCTCGGTCAGGTTTTGCTGATGATCGGAGTTGTGATCGGGATGTACTTCCTGAACTTGCAATTTGCCCTAATCGTATCTCTAACCCTTCCGGTGCTTGTTTACATTGGCTGGCGCTTCAGCCAAACGCAAGCTCCGTTCTGGCAAAAAGCGCGCTACAACTATGGGGAGATCAACGCCGTTCTGCAGGAAAACATTACCGGGATGAGAATCGTCAGAGCGTTCTCGGCCGAGGAACAGGAAATTGCAAAGTTTCAAGAGAAAAATATCGAGTACAGAGACGACGTTATCGGCGCTGCAAAAATCAGAGCTTTTTACACTCCTCTCCTGAACCTGCTCGTCAGCTTGCTACTTGGCGCGATTTATCTTTCCGGAGGATTCCAAGTTCTGAGTCATCCTGCAACAGGCACAATATTAGGACCAATCGTAGTCTCGGGAGCTTTCCTTGTCGCACTCCTGCAGGGACCTGTTCGCTTTCTCGGACAGCTGATATTGATCGCTCAAAACGGCATGGCTGGCTTTGCCAGGGTTCTCGAAATAACTGACGCAAACGTCGAAGTCAAGGATAAACCAGGTGCAGTTGAACTGCAAAAAGAGACGCTTCGGGGTTCGATTCTTTTTGAAAAGGTGAGGTTTGGGTACGGTCCCGACAATGAAATACTCCGTGGGATAAACCTCGAGATCAAACCGAACGAGATCGTGGCTTTTATTGGAGCAACTGGCTCGGGCAAGACTACAGTAGCAAATCTCGTCCCACGCTTTTACGACGTTACATCCGGCAGGGTGTTAATTGACGGTATTGACGTTCGAGACGTGACAATACGCTCTCTACGCTCAAACATAGGGATCGTGAGCCAGGACATCTTCCTCTTCTCGGCCACAATCAAAGACAATATTACGTACGGCAGGCGCAATACACCAACTGAGGAAATTATTAACGCGGCAAAGATCTCTAATGTCGATGAGTTCGTGAACAAGTTTCCCGACGGCTACGATACACTAGTCGGCGAAAGAGGGGTCACGCTTTCGGGAGGGCAGAAACAAAGAATCGCAATAGCCCGAACGCTTGTCACGAATCCAAAAATTTTGATCATGGATGATTCGCTTTCAAACGTGGATGTTGAAACTGAATATGCTATCCAGGACGCGCTAAGGGCAGTCGTGCAGGGGCGAACTACGATAATCATCACCCAAAGGCTCTCCACCCTGAGACTCGTCGACAGAATTGTAGTTTTCGAAAGAGGCATGATAGCAGAGCAGGGGAAGCACGAGGAGCTCCTAAAGAATAACGGCGCGTACGCCCGTCTCTACTACTCCCAGCTCGCGCCCCAGAAGGTAAGCGATGAGGAAGAGAGCGAGATTGTTGCATCCACCCCGACCGCACCAGAAAAATCGGATAACGTCCTAAAGCGGAGAGGTTTGTAAAATTGACAGTCGGGGGCGGGGTATTTAGCATTGCGGACCCGAGCGAAAGAAAGTTCAAGAAATTCTCCGATCGAGAGCTCATAAGAAAATTACTATCGTACATCTTGAAGTACAGGCAAAATCTCCTCATCGTAGGCGTTTCGCTGGCGTTCGCCGCAGTCGTAGGCGTCGCGGGTCCTTACCTTGTCGCGATAGTCGCCCTGAACGATATTTTTGCCGGGAAGTTCTGGGGATACACTGGAGTCGTCGGGGCTATTGCTCTCTACGCTGTGCTTTACATTGTGAACTATCTGACTGAAAACAAAAGAACCTACCACATGCAGATCATGGGTCAAAACGTCATACAGGACATCAGGCGAGACGCCTTTGTGAAACTGCAGGAGCTGTCACCTGCGTATTATTCAAAGCATGAAACTGGAAGGATAATGTCGTACATTACAAACGACGTTGATGCTCTCGCGGATTTTGTTACATTCCAGCTGCCTCTTGTCCTTTCGGGCTTTGTCGTGATCATTTCGATCATTCCGTGGATGTTCTACCTCAGCACTAGCCTAACGCTCGCTTCGCTCGTCGTTGTTCCGCCGCTGGTTGTCCTCACACTTGCTTTTCAAGGAAGAATCCAGACAAGCTACGTCGAAACCCGGAAGAAGATAGCGATTGTCACTGCAAAGCTCGCGGAGGGGATATCGGGTGTCAGAGTGACGCAATCGTTCGTGGAAGAGGATCGAGTCAACAAGGACTTTGACGTAGTGAACACTGAAAATCTCGACGCGAACCTACGAGCGGTGAAGCTCACGTCGATGTTCAGCGCGATCGTGCAGCTGATCGAGGCAGGGGGCATCGCCCTCGTAATTTGGTATGGAACAACTCTCGTCCTGAGCGGTCGAACTAATGCTGGAACGGTAGTCGCTTTTCTGCTCTACATGACGGCGTTTTTCAGCCCGATCATCCAGCTGACGACCTTTTACAATTCTTACCAGTCGGCAGTTACAGGTTTGGATCGCGTGATGCAGGTTCTCGAAACTCCAATCGAAGTACCTCCGCCCGGAGATCCGAAAAGGCTTCCGGAATCGAGCGAACCGCCACGGATCGATTTTCGCCACGTCACCTTCGGTTACGAACCTTCTGTGGTCGTGATCAAGGATCTTTCTTTTACCATCCACTCGCAGGAGGTCGTGGCGATAGTAGGTCCGACAGGCGCAGGCAAGTCGAGCATAGTAAACTTGCTCCTGCGATTCTACGACCCCCAAAGAGGGCAGATTACTATGGATGGAGTGGATATCCGGGATCTTTCCTTCGAGGAATTTCGCCGAAAAATGAGCGTGGTGCCCCAGGATCCGATTCTATTCATGGGGAGCATTATCGACAACATCAGGTACGGGAGGGAAAATATTCCCAACGAAGTCGTGTTTGAGACTGCGAGGAAGCTCGGCCTCGACGATTTTGTTTCGAGACTTTCAAAGGGATACGATACGATCATCAACGAGTCGGCCACAAACCTTTCGATGGGCCAAAAGCAGCTGATCTGCTTTGCCAGGGCCATCGTCGGAGATCCAAGAGTCTTGATTCTTGATGAAGCTACATCTGGAGTGGATCCGGTTACGGAAATCCAAATCCAAAAAGCGCTGGACATCGCCCTCAAAGGAAGAACTGCGATAATTATCGCTCACAGGCTCTCGACGATAAGATTGGCCGATAGGATAATTGTCTTGAGGGATGGAAGGATATTCGAGGAGGGTTCCTTCTCTGAGCTCATGTCAATTGAAAATGGGGCGTTTGCGAAAATGTACGCGATGCAGTTTGCGAGAGCTGTAACTTGAAGTCATATGCGTTCTAGCAAATGCCAATATCCTTATTGCTTGCAGCGATTTTTCCTTTTGGAGGAATGGAGAAGACGATATGACTCCGGTAAAATCCACGCCCTTCAAGAACAGATCCCGAGCGATGATCGTTAACGACGTCCTCCGATACTGCAAGACTCCGATGCTCCAAACAAGAATAATGTACAAAGCCAACCTGTCTTACTCGACCCTCAAGATTTACCTCGATATGCTGGTTAATTCCGGGCTGCTGAAGATGGGAGTCGATGAAGATACGTCTTCCAAAATGTTTACGACGACGCCGCGAGGTCTGAAATTCCTCGAGCAGACTCAAATTCTTAATGATCTTCTCGGCGAAATAACAGATCAGACTTGAATCACAAATCCCGAATCCTTTCAGCTATTCCGGCAAAGAATATCAGGAAATTCAAGAGCGCAAAGTGGCCTAGCGCCAGTTTGGATTTGAAAAAGGCCGGATAGACTAGTATTCCGGGTTCATATCCTTTAACTTCTCGAAACCGTATCGTAATAGTATCTTTCGATACTGAAAAGATTGAAGGACAGAAAATCATGATTTTGGTCCCACTTTTATCAGTTCTATATGCGCTTGCACTAACTTCGTTTGCAGTCGCAGCATATTACGGTCTCCGCCTGATAAGAATGACTCACAAGGCAAGAGTCATGCTCATGATTACTCAAGAAGGTCCGACCACGATCATCTACGGACTGGTACTTCTCGCGGTGTCGCAGGTTCCAAACCTCCTGGCGTCGTCATTTGGGGCGGAGCAATCCCTCGCGCTGGACATCCTCTCCGTTCCAGTCGGAGTTCTGCTCGTGGGGTCTGCAATAATGTTCGCGTGGGGTATCCACAGCATGTACTCGGTTTACCTGAACGAGAAGCTGAAAATGTCAGTAAAGACCGAGCTCGAGGACCTGCTGGACAAAGAAAAGATAATTCAGAAAGAAGAGTTCAAGGAAAGCCTACGCTAAACCGCTCAACTTGTCTTTTTAAAACTCTGCGGTCTTTGAAAATTTAGGCGCGCTTTGCAACTATGACCAAGCGCGGAGCATGCCAAGTAGCTTCTTTTGATCCAGCTTTCTGTTGTCCGAAGAGGCGGATATTAGAAAACCCGTGTTCAAGCAGCTGAATTCTGAGCTCGGGAAACGTCCACATTCTCAAAATATGAGTTTCTTTCCAGCTTCGCGTTTTTCCGTTCAACTTCATTACTGTGCTTTCGATGTGATGGAAGAGCATGTTCACGTCGTCAACTTTGTTGGCCACTCGTCTTCTGATCTGCCAGTTCTTGCCGCGACGATTGAAGCTTCTTACCTTCTCGTACGTTCCAAAAATAGAGATGAAATTGCCAGTGTCAATAATGAATATCCCGCCGGGTCGAATTAGAGCTTTCATTTTGGTTAGCATTCCCGACAGATCCTGTTCGTTCAAGATATAGTACAGCGCTTGAACGCAATATGCGGCGTCGAAGTGATCCTTCAGAATGAACTTTTGGATCGGAGCTCGGACCAGATTAATCTTGATTGATCTGGTCTCGGCTTTCTCTCTTGCCCTTGAAAGCATGGATGCAAATCTGTCCACTCCGGTAACATCGTAGCCTCTGGCAGCAAGCTCAAGCGCCAGACGACCGGTCCCGCAGGCGAGATCCAACACTTTGTTGACGTTGCGATCGGCATAGCGCTCGAATGCCCATGTGAGAAAAGCAATCTCCCTTTTCGTTTGGCTCGGGCGGACAAAAAGATCCCAAGACTCTGCCTCGTTGTCAGACCAAATTCTGTCATTCAAGCGAGTTCTGTTCTAAATTTGTTCCGGATCAGAGCCAGAATCAGTACCGATTCATATCCGGCTCTATCTCTACGGCCCATGCGTCGATACCGCCAACTAAGTTCCGAGCTTTGTACCCTATTCCCCTAAGAAAATCCGTCGCCTGAGCGCTTCTGCCGCCCGTGTGACAGTAGCAAACGATTTCCTCGGAGCTGTCGAGATCTTTGACGCGAGCTGGTAACTCTCCAAGCGGAACGAGCTTCGATCCTTCGAGGTGCGCAATTTCGTACTCGTGGGGTTCCCTCACGTCGAGGAGAAGCAGCTTCTTTCCGCTCTTGATTTCTTCACTGAGTTCTTTCGGCGTAACAGAATCGTTCAGAGACATCGGATGGATCCCGCAAAATTCTTGGTAATCAATTAATCTGATATCTTCGGGATTCAGCGAGCACACCGGGCACTTTGGATTTTTTCTGATTTTCAGCTCCTCAAAGGTCATACCAAGTGCGTCGTAGATCAGCAACCTTCCTATAAGCGGCTCCCCCTTGTTCAGGATTAGTTTAACCGCTTCGGTAGCTTGTATCAAACCGACGAGTCCGGGAAGTACTCCTAGAACCCCTCCCTCGGCGCACGAAGGTACTAGTCCAGGCGGGGGCGGGTTTGGATAAAGACACCTGTAGCACGGGCCGCCCCTGCTAACGTCAAAGACGGTAACCTGCCCCTCGAAGCGAAAAATGCTGGCGTAGATGTTTGGCTTTGAAAGCTTGACGCAGGCGTCGTTTGTCAGGTACCTTGTTGGAAAATTGTCCGTGCCGTCGATTACAAGATCATAGTCTCTGATAATGTCAAGAGCGTTTTCACTCGTCAGCGTGCAATCGTGCGTCTTGATCACGATATTTGGATTTGTTTTTTCGAGCCGCTCTCTTGCGGTAAGAACTTTCGACGCACCAACGTCGCCTTCGCTGTAGAGTATTTGCCTGTGAAGGTTTGTAACGTCAATCGTGTCAAAATCTACGAGACCGAGCGTTCCAACACCTGCTGCTGCAAGGTAGAGCAGCGCTGGCGAACCTAGCCCCCCCGCTCCTATGATCAGAACTTTCGATGCCTTTAGCCTGCTCTGTCCCTCCAAGCCGACTTCGGGAATAATCAGGTGCCTGCCGTATCTCCTGTACTCCTTTGACGATAGTCGTACAGGCCGAGTTTCTCCGACTCTGTTTTGCGAAGTGCTTCTCTGCATGAACTCTTGATCTAAGAGACTCTACGAATTAATCATTATCTATATCGCGTGCGTTGATTCTCGGCATATGTCGGGATGGGCGCGTTTCATTCGGGATGCACCCCCTGATTGAAACGACCTCAACAGTCGTGGCCTTGAGTTAGTGTGACCACAGAGATTTTCTCAGCGTATTGACAAGCTTCCACAGTTCGTTTTTCGCTGAGGTGAGTTAATGAAGAAATGGCAAAGCGCTATTCTTCTTCGTAGTAGCCGTCTGAGGATCGCCCTCTGCGGCGCATAAAGAAAAAGCCACCCGCCACTATCCCTGCTACTACGATAAGTGCCCAAACCGGAATAAGATCTCCTACTTTGATGAGCAGGAAGTCTTTGCTGGGGGCACTTACCCCTGTAGAACCGGAAAGGTCCGGCTTCACCACCACGATGTAAACGTACTCGCTGTAATTGAAATAGCCTGCCTTTGATATGACTGCTTTAACACTCATGTTGCCTGCTTGATATCCAGCCACGAAAACA
>JASHSF010000156.1 GCA_030036955.1 Nitrososphaerales archaeon | reverse complement strand
AAAATGGCAAGTTTATTAAAACTCCGCTTCTTGTGAACGACAAGAAAGCGGGTTAAAGAATATTCCGAACAGGAGGGAAAATTGAGTCTTGGGGGGACTATTTTTTCATTCCGTGAACTGAAATCAGGTGCAGTTCGTAGAGAGCTTCGGCTATCGAACCATTCAACATAAGTGAAGATTGCTGGCCCTTCCCTGTTCTCACGGTCAAGGTAGATTCGGCGGGAAATTTCCTAAGCAATCGCCTGCACTCTTTGCAAGAGGCTTCGTCGCGGCTCATGCGCATTTTGCCTTCGCTGTTTTTCAAGTGAGAATTCCAAGTACAGAGTTGGGATCCATGTCCAAATAAACTAGCATGTTGCTATACGATACATGTCGGGTTGGCCTCCATTCAAAAACTCATAGACCACATGCTGCAGGCCCGAGAAAAAGTTTCAGAGCCTTTTCAAATGTCCGAATCAAAATTTCTAGATAATTTTTTGAATTTACTTCGGTTTACGAGACTCTGATCGAGAGATACGAAATTAAATCCTCGTAGATAGGATACGGAATCCGGATCTTCCGATCACATAATTCTCCAGGATCGCAAAATCAATATGAAAGCAATAATTCTCGCAGGCGGACAAGGTCTAAGATTCAGACCACTCACCGATGACAAGCCCAAAGCGATGATCCCAATCAATGGGAAACCGATAGCCGAACACCAGATTAACTGGCTTCTTCAGAACAGCAATGTTGATCTAATCGCATTCTCATGCGGGCACAAGTGGGAAAAACTCAAGGAACATTTCGGCGATCAGTACAAAGGGGTTCCTATTCGTTACTTGCTTGAGGATAAGGCTCTGGGCACCGGAGGAGGAATCAAGAATGCCCTAAGGAAAATGAGCGCACACGGTGATTTTCTGTCGAGCCAGAAAAACGATGCCGACGAGACTGTCATCGTAACTAACGGAGACATTCTAACCGATCTTGATCTCTCTAGACTTCTGGAGAGTCACAGGCAAAGCAGGACAATCGCCACGATGGTTGTGGTTCCATATAGATCCCAGTTCGGCGTCGTTCGTATTGACAAGCTTCGCATGGTCCGTAAATTCGAAGAAAAGCCAGAGTTCCTGGATGCTTGGATAAACGGTGGAATCTATGCTCTCAACAGCAGGTCCATAGAGCGATTCCTTCCAGAAGAAGGAGACATCGAGAGAGAAACGTTTCCCGAGCTCTCTACCCGAGGAGAAATCGCGGCACATCCTTTCTATGGATTCTGGAGAGCCTTGGATTCGATCAAGGACCTCAAGAGCGTTCAGCAAGAACTGACGCTTTCCCTTAAACACTGATATTGCTCTAAAGCCCCAAAGTGAAAAGTGCAAGGGGAATTCAAGATCTCCTTGCTTTCAATGGTAAACATTTTTGGGCTGTATTTCAAGAAGCTCAAATCAGCATGAAGAGTCAAGAATCTATAGCGATCCTCTCCCACAGAAAGGATGCAGACGGACTCTCGAGCGCGGCCATTCTAAGGATAGCGATGCCAAAGAGTACAGTTTACTTATCCGACTATTCTGACATGGTGGAGACTATTCGTGAGATAGGATCTCCTCAAGAGTTTTTTATCGCTGATCTCGCCCTCAACGACGGATCATTTCCTGACTTTCTTTCAGAGATGAAACGCTTAGGGCAGGCAGGTACGAAAATTCAATATATCGATCACCATGTTCTCAAAAGTGAATTTGAAACCGCCCTAAAAGAATGCGGCGTCGATGTTTATCACTTCACCGAGGAAAGTGCAGCTGTTCTTGCATTTCAAAAGCATCTTCCGCAAATTGGGAATCCAACGCAAGCGAAGATTCTAGCCTCTTGTGGTGCTATTACCGATTTGATGGATGGGGGTAGCGTTGCGCGAAAATTGATATCTTCGTTCGATAGGCAGTTCCTCCTTTACGAGGCTACGGTTCTTGCGTTTACGATCTCAATGGTACGAAAGGAAAAGGAGGGGGGAGCTAAGAACGAAATATTATTGGACATTGTGGAGCGCCTCGCAGAGGGCGATTTGCCGCACGCAATCCCAGGGGCGATTGAGTACTGTCAAGCTTTTGCCCAAAATGCAAGCGAGACCTTGGAGAGGTTAAAGTCGGAAGGGAAGAAAGCTGGCTCGTTTGGATACGTGAAGACGAGCGAATCTTCCACCGGCAACGTAGCTTACGCTCTCATCGGCGCGCTCAACGTCCCTGTCGGCATGGCGTACCGCGAGGACGGTCCGGATAACTATGAGGTCTCGCTTCGGGCGACGGAAGATTACCGAGGAGATCTTTCTCAAGTAGTCGGCAAGGCAGCGAAAGCTCTCTACACATCTGGTGGAGGGCACGCGAAAGCGAGCGGAATAAGAATCAAGCGTGATCAGCTAGAAGACTTGATTGCACTACTGAGAAAGGAACTGTCTTAGTTTACTAAGGCATTTCCAGATCCCAAGTATATGGATTCATTCTCACACGATTTTTAAGAATCGCGTCGCGATCTCACGCCTGCCCTAAAACTCACATTGTGAGATATATCGAAATTAGAATATCTGCCGAAAAAGTAGGCTCGGTCTCGGCTTGGCAGTTAATTATATATAATTACTTCACGCAATTTCGCATGTTTGCCTCAATCGTTTTTGCAAACAAAGTGAATTTTCTAATTGAAGGATTCGAAGTATACTACAATCTCGATACCGAGACCACTGCACGACCGAATAGAGAAGATGATTCTCAAGAAAGAAGGATTCAAGTCAGTCTCAGATTACGCAACGTACGTCCTGAGAGAGGTCGTTGCAATGCACGAGTCAAAAGATGTGCCAGATCCGTTCACAAGTGAGGATCTCGAGCAAATCAAGGAACGACTGAAAGCTCTTGGTTATCTCTAGAATCAACAGGGGAAGATGATTTCAAAGTAATGGTTCTTCCAGCACACGGCGGCAAACTGATTCAGATTTCTGAGACCCAAGCCTCGAGCGAAAGTATGCGAGATGCACTAGAAGGTCCTAGTGTAAAGATCTCCGCAGAAACAAGAGTAACGGTAGATAATATCTCAAATGGAATACTCAGTCCGCTCGCAGGTTTCATGGGAAGAGAGGACTACGAGAATGTTGTCGACGACATGAGGCTCTCGAACGATACGCCCTGGACTATCCCTATCGTCCTCAACGTGCGAGAAGATTTCCGAGCAGGGAGCGGCGATGAGGTTACGCTTGTTGACGAGAATGGAGTTCCTGTTGCGAGACTGGCTTTCGAGGAGCTTTATACCATCGCAAAGAAGGAGCACGCGAGAAAGGTCTTTGGAACTGAAGACGAGGCACACCCCGGGGTTGCCAAAGTGTATTCTGCCTCCGACAAGGCTCTCGCCGGGAAAATTATTTCTGCTACAAAGTTTTCCGATCCGAATTTCCAAAAGGTCACGCTTTACCCGAAGGAAACCCGAGTACTATTCCAGGAAAAGGGATGGAAAGAAATCGTTGCGTTTCAAACTCGCAACGCTCCCCACATCGGCCACGAATACGTCCAGAAGACTGCGCTTGCTCTAGCCGATGGAGTTTTCATAAATCCAGTTCTGGGAAAGAAGAAGAGCGGAGATTTTAAAGATGAAGCGATAGTCGCCGCATACCAGGCGCTAGTGAAGAACTACTATCCGAGAAATACGGTCGTGATGAGTGTCCTGCACTACGAAATGCAGTATGCAGGCCCCAAAGAAGCAATCATGCATGCGATCATGCGAAAGAATTTTGGCTGCACGCACATTGCTATTGGGCGAGACCATGCAGGAGTGGGGAATTACTACGGACCCTATGCCGCGCAAGAAATTTTCAAAGACTTTCCGGATCTAGGTATAACGCCGCTTTTCTTCAGGGAGTTCTTCTACTGTACAAAGTGCGAAGGAATAGCAAGTGAAAAGATTTGCCCGCATCCCGAAGCAGATCGCCTAAATTTTAGCGGAACCAAGCTCAGAAAAATGTTCCAAGCGGGGGAAGTACCTCCAAAGGAATTCATGCGACCGGAAGTTTCGAAAGCCATTCTCGACATGAAAGATCCGTTTGTCGAATGAGGGGTTTTTCTTTGGGAAGTAAAGTTGCAATCATAGGGCTGGATTCTGTCCCTCCCGAGCTGATGTTCCAGAAGCTCCTTCCGAAGCTCCCGAACATCAAGCGAATGTACGACAGAGGCATTCACGGCACACTGGAAACCTGCCATCCGCCGATTACGGTTCCAGCTTGGATGGTGATGCTAACAGGCAAGAACCCTGGGAAGCTCGGCATCTACGGGTTCAGGCACAGGCGCGGCTTTGCTTACAAGGACGGTTATATCGTCAATTCCACGACGGTCAAGGAAAAGACTTTCTGGGAACTGCTCTCGGCAAAGGGCAAGAATTCGATTGTCCTCGGAATTCCTCCCGGGTATCCTCCAAAGTCGATTCCGAACTGCAACATAGTATCTTGCTTCATTACACCCGGAATGGAAAAGCAATTCACGTATCCCGCTGAACTCAAAGAGGAAGTGCTCAAGGTAGCAAACGGCAAGTACATTTTCGACGTCACCTTCCGAACAGAGGATCGCGAAGCAATCAAGAAAGAACTGTTCGAAATGACAGAGAAGAGGTTTGACGTTGCAGAGTATCTAGCAAAAAATAAACCGTGGGACTTCTTCATCATGCATGAAATCGGTTTCGATCGCCTTCACCACGCCTTTTGGAAGTTTTTCGATCCTTCACACCCAAAGTACGTCGCAGGGAATCCATACGAGCATCTCGACGAAGAATACTACGTGATGGTCGACGAACGTATAGGAAAGCTCGAGAAAATTTTTGGCGACAATTGCATTTCTTTCATACTCTCAGATCACGGCTCGAAGGGGATGCACGGAGCTTTTTGCGTCAACCAGTGGCTCGAGGAACAAGGTTATCTCAAATTCAAAACAAAGCCGACGAAAATGACGGACATTGACAAAGCTGAAATCGACTGGTCGAAAACGAAAGCTTGGGGCTGGGGTGGCTACTACGCGAGGATTTTCTTCAACGTAAGGGGACGTGAGCCCGAAGGGATCATTGATCCGACTAACCTCCAAAAGGAGAAGACTGATCTGACGGATAGAATTATGGCGATAACTGACGACAAGGGGCAAAAACTGCACAACATGGTTCTTGTCCCAGATGAACTCTACGGAACAGCCATTGGCGACAAGCCAGATCTCATGGTCTACTTTGGAGATTTGAACTGGAGGTCCGCAGGCACGGTTGGGCACTCCTCAAATTACCTTTTTGAAAACGATACAGGACCGGACGATTCGGTTCATTCCATGAACGGAATATTTCTGATGTACGACCCAAAGAAGAATCTAGCCGGAAGGGAGATTCGGGGAGCTCAGATCGAGGATATCGCGCCAACTCTCATGAATATGTACGGTTATGGAGCCGAAGTGAACGGCATGGATGGACGAAAGCTCAGCGAAGTGTTCGCTTAAGATTAAGAGGTTAGAAAGTGGAAATGACTGAACAAATACAACAACACGCGCAGAAGAAAAGTTCGACAAAGCAAAAGCCGAAGGGTTTCACTATCTGGATGACAGGGCTTTCCGGCTCTGGGAAGTCCACACTCGCAGGGATTTTGAGGCAGAGATTCGAGACGGACTATGACAGATTCGTTGAGATTCTCGACGGAGACGAAGTGAGGAAGGGCCTTTCGAGGGATCTGGGTCTCTCAAAAGAAGATAGAGAAGAACACGCTCGCCGCGTATCTTACCTGGCGAAAGTTCTCTCACGCAACGGAGTTATTTCCATAGTAGCCTTAATCTCGCCGTATCGTACTTCCAGGGCAAGCGCCAAGGAGGTCATAGGCACTGACAGATTCGCTGAAGTCTACATCAAGGCCTCACTTGCGACATGCGAAGTCAGAGATCCTAAGGGTCTCTACAAGAAGGCAAGGAGCGGAGAGATCACCAACATGACTGGTATCCAGGATCCGTACGAGGAACCCCTCACCCCCGACATCGTCATCAATACCGAAGGGGGTAGTCAGGAAAAATCTGCGTCAGAAATTATTCTTGGACTCGAAAAAATGGGTTTCCTCAAACCGCTCGCTTCCGACTGATGGCACTGCCTTAAATCCTCGACATTGAATGCGAGGATACATCGGATTCGGATACGCCTAAATTTTCTTGTCACGAGATTGGGAATACGAGCTCCGTATTCCGCCTTCCGAAAGAAGATAATCTCATATCGATTATTAATTTCGAGAAACATGGGAACCGAACTAGAGGAATGGCAAAGGCTTTCCTCAGATTCATCGAAAGAGGCAGGACTTCTTTCACAGGATTCGGTCAGCAGCCAAAACGACGGCCCTGTATCGCACTCGAGGAGTTCCATCCAGCAAACTACAGAGCTCTTGACGAAACCCCTCGACATACTCGATCTCCAACTACTGACGATTCTAAACAAGGAACCGAAGAGTGGATACGAGCTTCGAAAAGATCTTCATCGACTCTTTGATATTGATGTGAGCTTTGGAACTCTCTACCCCCACCTGAGCCATCTCATAGACGCAAAGCTCGTCGTGGGAGAGTGGAGAGTCAATAATCTCGGCAGGAACAAGAAAAAACTCCTTGCTCTAACCGATCTCGGAAAAGAAACGTTGAGAGAAAATTTGAAGCGCTTCGAGCGTACTGCCTCCATAATTCAATCTCTTGCGGTAACAAGCTAAGGAAACCTTACTGACTTTGAAGCTTAGGAGTGTTGACACTCCTTCTCTTTTTTGATCTGCCCGGGCCAAAAAAGGAAATCAAATTCCCTTGCAGAGGTTTCTACTCTCATCCACGAATGATTCTCAAGCTAATGCACGGAGATCTGCAAAGACGGGCACCATCATTCTCACTTTCGCCTTGATTGTTTTTCTTTCTTGCTCATTCCTCATTTTTGCAGCGGTGCAGCTCACGAATGTGAGGAGTGAACATGGGTTATTTGCCTTGCAGAGCGAGGCGGTTCATCCCACTACTATCTCAACAACAGTTACGACTAGCGCGGCAGCCGAGAGTCAAAGCTCGTCATCTTTCTGGTACGTGGGCGCTTCGTCGATGAGTGGTGGGAGCAATAACGGGGTACGATCGTTCATCCAGGTGAGGGACCAAAATAACAGAGATGGCGTAGTATCATTTTGGATTAGCGAGGCATTTGAAAACAACTTGTGGGCGCAGGTAGGATACTACATACAAAGCGGTTCGCAACCCGTAGGATTTTATCAGATCTGGTCTTTGAACAACAGGTCAGAAATCTCTACAGGTACTACAAAAGTTACGGATGGCATTCACGAGTTCGCTATTTTGCACGGAAACAACACGACGTGGCAGTTTGTAATTGATTCGAAAGTTTTTGGATCTTTTAATATGCAAACCAACTCGACAAGTTCGAGTTATCCGATATACGCGATGTCGGAAGAAGGATACACGAACGAGCCCTTCGCGTTCTCCCAAGTGATGTTTTCAAGGGCCATCCAAGTGCTCAATTCCGGAAATTGGTACAACGTACCATCCGCCGTGTCTTTCGGCACCGCCTGGGGGATCGACGGAAGGGTGCAGAGCAGCCAGCTGCTGGAGAACCAATTTGTCGTGGGCGGGAGCACACGAGTGATCGCAGCAAACGCAGAGCTTTGGTCGGCATAAAATTTCTGCTACCGTAGCTCTAAATAAAATTCGAGACTGCCCGGACTATTTTTCGAGTCCGTGCGAAAGTAGCATGTGGATTTCATACCGTTCTTCATCGCCTTTTTCGTTGAAGTGAACCACGGCAATCTCGCGTCCGCCGATCCGGCTTTTTTCGAAGGACACCAGCGGCCAGTCCAGAAGTCTTTCGCATTCTTTGCAGACAGCCTCCTTCGCGCTGAATCGTTTCAGTTTCTCACGTTTGCTCATCAGGAGGGGCATTCCGTATCTTGAATCCCCTTCCAAATAACTGAATATTCTCAAATCCGATATACCGGAAAATTCGGCTGTATCGAGGTTCGACATATGCCACTATAAGATACGTACCAGAAATTCGTACTGTAGCTCCATTTGCACCGCGACTCGATCCCGGTAAACAGGGAGGATTAGGGCGATTCTCTCCTTGGTAAACGTCGGGCTCGACTCATTCATCCTTTACACTTATTATGCGATCATTGCACTCGACCTGGCTTATGTATACTGGCGATTTTCTAGAGCTCGACGAGTCGGGCGAGCCAAATGATCTCATTCGGGACGCGCCCGCCGATGTGAAAAGCTACCCCTATTCTATTTATACTCCGCTAGCTCCTCCCTAGCAAGTGATACTTAAGGTCTAGACATAAGCCAACTCTAATGGGATTAGCTTTCAAATGTCCCGTTCAAACTCTGATAATATCATATTACTTCCCCGCCTCGCAATCCAATCGCAAAGCATAACGGCAACCGAAATCCTAGTCCGGGCGGGTATTTGACACATTTTGCCTCGCTCATCTAGCCGCTACTCGGGTATTCCCAGGGATTCAAGCGATCAGCCAGTATTTCTCCAGCTAATTCGATGGGCTTTTGCGAATCCGGAAAAGATAGCAGCTATGGGTATTGGAATAGCGGCTTT
>JASHSF010000155.1 GCA_030036955.1 Nitrososphaerales archaeon | reverse complement strand
AGACGCCGCCAACAAAACATGCGGGTTGATCCATTTCGATAGTCCGTTTAATAAATATTGCTTGTAAATAGAAAAAATAAATTTTAATTTCTAAAAACTGCTATCAAAATGATCTAACAGGAATTTGAGATTTTCTCGAAATGGCAAACTGGAAAGACGACGATCTATTTTCTGGCCGAGGCTCGCCAGCTTTCATGTCGCCTAAAGAGCCTGCCATAATGCTGCTCAGGGAAAGGTACTCTGAGAGCTTTGCCTTTACCGGTGGTTCACGGGAGAATCAAGTTCATCTTTTTCTGATCAAGCTAGGGCTGTGGTCGCTAGTCCTGACGCTGACACCGCGTGATCTGGAATATATCCAGCCAGACGTGAGCAAGATCGAAATGCCGGATGCACTTCGGATAGTTGAAGACGCGCTCACCGGAAAAAACACGGTGGTTGCGGAGAGGCTGGATGCATCTGTAAAGAAATCTCTCGAGAGGATAAAACAGAAGCTTGGAGAATTCAAGCGCTAGGCCTCTTTTCGGAGGAATTTTCTTAAATCTTCGCTAGCATACTCGGATACTCTCCGGTGATCTTTGGTGACCGATCCCCTTACTGGAAAGCAGCTCGTAGAAAAGTCGTATGAGTACCTCGACAGGCTGACCAAGGAATGCGCAAGAGCTCTTGTCCAAGACTTTAACGCGACCCACAGAAAATTTGAGCCAAACAGGATTGCGAGCGAAGTCGGCGGAGCTGTCGTTCAATGGTTTGCGAAAAGAGATCGAAACGTCAGGTTGAGCCTCGATGCCGCTTCAGTGCAGCAGCAGCCCAACCTGTCAAGACTCAAGTTCAATGGTTCAACAAAAGACGCGCAGTTTTCGATCGGCGCTACGGTAGGAACTTTTTCTGTTCCCGGCGGCGACGCCTCTCCGACCAGTTTTGTGAAGACTCTCGTCTTCTCGGTCGACAAGACAAGTTTTGCAAAGCCGAAATGAGAGTCAGATAATACCATAAATCCCGAGAATCAAAAAGAGAAGTTCGTGGGCTCGTAGCGCAGACCATCTCGGGCGAAGCATGGATAGCGCGGCAGAAATTGCTGATCCTCCTAAACCGCTGAAGTGAGCTGTAGGTCCTGGGTTCAAATCCCAGCGAGCCCGCTCAATATGACCCGGACATCTCCTGGTTTTCAATTCACTCACACAAAGCTGAGCTGCTGCCATTGTTTAACTGTGAACGTATTTTTGGATACAAATCAGGAACTACTCTCGTACAGTTTCATTCGGAACCCGCCCGCCGTTGAAAAATTGACCCTATATCTATTATTAGAGCAGTGAAGCAATGACCGATCATACTTAAAGAGACAGAGAATCTATTCTCTGAGAAAACGAATGTCCAATGCTTAAACCATTGTTCCAGCTTACACTTTGACTACTAACAATCTCAATTCAAGTGCTGGAGTTTTTCTAGTGCCCTAAACTACGCTCCGAAAATAAAATTAGGGTAAACCGTTCATTCAGAGTCCTTTTCGTCCTGCTTCGCCCGGTTAATTCGGAGTTTCGATATCTTTGGAACGTCTCTCGGAAGCTCATCGCTCGGCTTTTTCTCAACTCCCTCGCTCGCCGGTGGTCGCTTTCTGGACTTGTAGGGGTCTCTTACGGACATTGCAAGTACATAAGCTACTAAGAGACAGTTAACGATTTCGCATTTCCTTTCGCTAGGCTGTTGAATTTACGATGCCTTCATTTCCTTGGCAATTTCATCGATGATTTTGGCCAGACGAAAGTCGTAGTTGGACAATCCCCCCACATCGTGAGTCACGAGCTCGATTCGAACTTTGTTGTAGACGTTGAACCACTCCGGATGGTGGTCGAGCTTCTCCACCTGTAGCGCAACTCGGGTCATGAACGCAAAGGCGTGATCGAAATCTGAAAATTGGAATTCTCTGTGGATTTTTCCCTTAGACAGGGACCATCCCTTCAATTCCTTCAGACTCTTGCTGATTTCCGAGCGCGACAGTTTTCTGTACTCGCCTTCAACGTTATTCTGGGACATTACATTGACTTCTGAAATTATGCGGTATAAATTATTGTCAGGCGATCCGCCGAGCCCAAAGATTTACTATGAATGCGGATCTCTTGGGAAATTGCTTTGAATGAGGAATACGTCGAGGAGGCTTGCTATTACCTCTCGACTCTGAACGTCGGTCGGAAAGAAATCGCTTCGTCATTTGGGCTCGACGAAAATCAGGTTGAAAATGCAATCAAATCTTACAAAGAGAAGATTGATTCCGGCTCTGCAACGTTTGAGGAAGACGCAAAAGAATTCTGGGCACGAAGCTATAAAGAAAGCTCCGGCGACGAAAGAATAACTCTTGTGGACGATAAGGGAAGATATTACCACGGGTGGAAGTCGGAACTAGAATCGCTTAGCTCGGAACAGATTGTTGAGCTCTTGGTCGTAAACAAGCAGTACTCTGACAAACACCCTCTTTCTGAATTTTCAAAAGGGGAGACGATAATTGGTTACGATCCTCTCGTTCCCCTCAGAAATATCCGCCGCACGGTGCAATTCTTAGAAGAGCTTCTCGAAAGAAAGGAACATGTTCCCGGAGACAAGTAAAATGAAGACAAATAGGAATTTTAGTTCAAGCAATTCTCTGACTCGGTAAATGCGAGGGTTGCAGAGCCTGGTCAATTGCGCGGGGCAAACGCACGAAAGTGCTGCGCGAGACTTAAGATCGCCATGCCGATTTTATCGGATGGTCATATGTGCAACAGGCTAAAAAAAAGATAGGGCATCCCGTCCCTCAGGGGTTCGTGGGTTCAAATCCCACCCCTCGCATTTTTTTGCAATTAGTGTACAGGTGAGGAATTATTGCGAAATCATGCGGATAACCAACTAAAGCCTCTATCAATGCCTTCGATTGAGCATTCGAAATTCTGATTTTATCTTAAATATCTCCGTTTTTGAATAAAATGCTTCGCCAATCTGTTGACAATTAGCACACCGTTAGCGGGCTTGGATGACCTCAAGGCAGAGGTGAACAAATTTGCAAAGAGCTACGATTGGAACTCTGTCGTACAAGTCATCGAAGATTTTCTGAAAACCAGCGGAGAAATTGACAAGGGGGTCTTTGAACTTCTGGGGGACTCTTACTATAATCTTGCCTTCCAGCAGAGTAACAGAGTCGAATTCAAGAAAGTAATACTTAGAGCAAAGGAAGCATACGAAAAAGTTGCTGATGACCTTAGGTGCAAAGCAAGAGCATCTTTCTGCAAATACTGGGCATCAGATAGCCCTGATGAAAGAAGAACAATAGTCATCTCCGAATGTTTGCCATCTGCAAGGGAACTTGTTTCACAATTAGGTGCTTCCTCTGAGAAAGAGGAAGCGATTCTGGCGAGAGGTTATGTCGAACTACTAGAATACTTGTATGTCGCTTGCACTATCTCGAACGAAAGGAAGCAACTCGTTGAACTTGTAAAAGAAGCAAAGACCACAGGAAGAAACGCCGTCAATCGCTTCAAGAGTTCTAGCAATCCAGAGACAGTAATTATGATTGCAAATTCATACTCGTTGTTCTTGGGGTGGGCTGTAGGAATTTTCATCGATTCCGAGGAAACAAAACAAATTCAAGACGAAACAATACCGCTGAGCGACACCTTGGTCACGCTGATAGAAGATATTGGAGATTCTCGTCTAAAGTCGCTCGCTTACGAAGCGGCAGGAAACATAGTAGGGGAATTTAAGGGCGATGCACAGGGAGCCGCGTTGCTATTTGAAAAAGCAATCAAAGAGTCAGAAAAGACAAGAGACAATTACGCTGCTGGCAGACTATTCTTTCTTTTGGGTTACTCGCTAAACTGGGCCTCTAGTAGCAAAGACATCATCGAAGAGAGAAAGGAGTTAAATGAAAAATCAATCGAGTCTATATCAAGAGCAATAGATGGCCTCAGAGTTCCAATAGCAGGCTTTGATTTGGTAATTTCTTACCAGTTTTTCATTTTATCATCAGTCTCTATTTCAAGAGATTCAACGAATGCTTCGGAAAAACTGCAGTATCTCAACAGAGCAATAGACGCTGGAAGGGAAGGACTGCAATATTCAGGATTCAGTCCGCTCTCTCCTGTTGATTCATTCTTGGGCAGGGCATTGACCTACAAAGCGGAACTCCTCCTGCCAGAGAACAAGGTCGAGCGTGTAAAGTTACTATCAGAAGCAGTCAGTCTGACTCGGAATGGATTATCACAACGTGAAGCGTTAGCGGGGCCGGATTCTTTGAATATGGGAGTCTACTACGGAGACCTCGGTCTTGCGAGAGCTAGGCTCTCGGATGAGAAAACTGCGATTAATGAAGCGGAGAGAATATCTCTCCTGAAAGACGGCGTTGCAGATTTGAAGAAATCTGTTGAAATTATGGTCAAATCAATGTCTGTTGTTGGTGGTTCGACTTCAGGTCGTTTACAGGTTATTGGATTGCGAGGTAAACAACTCGGCGATACTCTTGCGAAATTATACAATTTGTCCAAGCGAAAAGAAGATTGCCTCTCGGCAATCAGAGCCTACGATGAATCGGGCAACTATTACACTCAGGCAGATACGATCGGATATCTACCACCAATTACTTGGGAGACTGCAAAGCTATACGATTCTATCCAAGAATACGCTAAATCATCTACTGCATTTGCAAAAGCATCCCAGCAGTATCGCTCAGCATCAGGAAATCAGAAGAGCCTTCAGAAGTCATT
>JASHSF010000154.1 GCA_030036955.1 Nitrososphaerales archaeon | reverse complement strand
TACTTGTACTGCAATCCGATCATAGGAATCATTTCATCAGTGTTTTAAGATACGCGAAACGGACTCGCACAATTAGTTTATTTTGTGTTGAGCTCAATGTGAGTTACGAGATCCCTAGACACCATTTGCGCGAATCGTTTTGGGACATTAGTGAGCTGGAATGATCGAAGAGAACAAGCGAGTCGAAGATGTCCGGTTGCTGTTAGGCGAGGGGCGCTACGTCGACGACATAAATCCCGAGAATCTCGCTTACATGGGCGTAGTGAGAAGCTCTTATCCTCACGCGAAAATTAAGAAAATTGATTTCACCAGTGCAAGGCAGAATCCTGATTTCATAGATGGAGTGACCGGCAAAGACTTGGCAGGAAAAGTGAATCCCCTGACCCAGATCCCTCGCCAGAAGCCTGCGCAGCGATTCCAGCTTGCCACTGAGAAAGTCAGGTTCGTCGGCGAGCCGGTTGCAGCAATCCTGTCAAAAAAACGCTATTCGGTCGAAGATATTGCGGATGCTGTTGAAATCGAATACGAGCAGCTTCCGGTCGCGATGACGATCGAGCAATCAATGCAACCGACAGCTGTTTTGTTCGACTCGATTCCGGACAACGTAACGCTGAGGCACGGGGCAAAAAGGGGGGACGCAGAAAGTGCAATCGCTTCATCAAAGCACGTTATCCAAGCAAAAATCGGAATTCGAAGACAGGAAGGTGTCCCGATAGAGCCCAGAGCGGTCGTTGCAAATTATGACTCCCAGAAAGACGAATACACGGTGTACGGAACCGTTCAATCCGCCTTCAGACTACGTGATTATCTTTCAAACGAAATGGAAGTTCCTCCCGAAAAAATTCATTCGATTGTCAGAGACGTGGGAGGTAGTTTTGGAACAAAGGGCGCGCAGTCCTACCCCGAGCCGCTCCTTGCATGCGTTTTCGCCAAGAAAAGTGGAAGGAACGTAAAGTGGACTTCGACGAGATCTGAAGATTTGTATGAAACCGCAGCAGGCCGCGACCAATATTGCGAAGTGACGCTGGCGTGCGATGATGATGGCAAATTCACCGCCCTGAGAGCTCGGACGCATGCGGACGTCGGGGTCTCCGGGACGCTCAGCTTGCCAGTGATAAACTCTCTAACGTTGATAGTAGGGCCTTACAAGATCGAAAACATTGATCTTGAAGGCTCGTGCCACATCACAAACAAAGCACCTCTCGGACCCGTGAGGGGTGCAGGCCGTCCCGAAGGCGTGTATTTCATCGAAAGGGCGATAGACATCATGGCAGAAAAGCTTGCCCTAGATCCCTTTGAGTTAAGGAGAAGAAACATCATCGGGCCGGATGAATTTCCCTACGACAATGGTTCGGGAGGAGTCTACGACAGCGGCAACTTTGGCAAGCTACTCGATACGCTCGAAAGAGCTTCCAACTACCAGGAATTGCTCGAGTGGAAGATGAGAACAGACGAGGGAGGTCATGAAGTCGCTGGAATTGGAATCTGCCTCGAGATAGAGGATACAGGGGCCCAGCTCAAAGAAACCGCAAGAGTGACTTTGACACGTGACGGCGACGTCTTGGTAGTCACGGGCTTGTCACCTCACGGGCAGGGGCTTGAAACCTCCCTCGCTCAACTGGCGGCTAGCGAGCTCGGCGTTCCGCTCGAAAGAGTCACCATTACGTACGGCGATTCGAGCTCGCTTCCTTGGGGAGTCGGCACGTTCGGTAGTCGGTCAATGGCTGTCGGTGGAAGCTCCGTCGTCGATGCCTGCAGAAAAGTGAAGGCGGAGCTTTTGAAAAGAGCCTCGGAGCTTTCAAGGGTTCAGGAAAGCAACGTGTTAGTAGAAAATGGAGTGCTGTACGTAGAGTCGGGCAGCACAACGCTAGTAAGGAGAAAGATCGCAGATCTCGCTTCCGTGCTTGAAAAAATCGGACCAATTGAAGCTTATTCGGATTACCAGCTGAAATCGTTACCTTTTGCGAGCGGCGCACACCTCTGCGCTCTAACAATTGACAGGGCAACAGGCAAAGTCAAAATTAAAAAGTACATAGCAGTTGACGATTGCGGCGTCGTGATCAATTCAACTATAGTAGACGGCCAGCTGCACGGTGGCGTCGTCCATGGGATAGGAGGTTCGCTTCTTGAAAAAGTCTCCTACAGCGACGATGGCCAGCTCCTTACAACGGGATTTCTTGACTATACCATTCCTACATCTCTTGATGTACCCGAAAGCATCGAAACAGCGCATGTGGAGACTCCTTCGCCGCTCACTCTCAACGGCGCGAAGGGAGTTGGAGAGAGCGGGACAATAGCAGCTTATCCCGCTGTAATGAATGCGATTAATGATGCCCTCAGATACTTGCACAAAGGACAGTTGAACATCGCGCCTGTATTTCCCGAAGACATCCTGCTAGCCATGAATTCGAGTTAACTCGAGTACAGCTCATCGATCTTTTTCATCGTTTCACTTGATAATTCGATTTCTGCAGCTTTTGTAGAATCTCTGAACTGGTCTGCCGAGGAAGCGCCCACTACCGCTGTGGTGAGCCCGGGCTGTCCTAGTATCCAAGCAACTGCAAAATTTGGCAGAGAAACACTTTGCTCTCTTGCAAATTGCTTGAAACTTTCAATTTTTGCAAAGTCCTTTTCATTTTTCATTCTCTGCCAGTAGTCAGTACCTCTGAGCGAAAATCTCGATCCAGCAGGAGGGTTCTTATCAAGCTGGTACTTACCAGATAAAAGTCCCGAGCGAAGAGGGCTGTAGGCAAGAATTGCTATGGAATGCTCCCTGCAGAAAGGAATTAACTCCTTTTCGATGTCGCGTTGGAGTAAATTATATCTTGACTGGACAGCGATAAAGTTCTCTAAATCCAGGCTCTCAGCAATTCCCAGAGCATCGGAAAGCTGGGCAGGAGAGAAATTAGAGCATGCAATGTATCGGACCCGGTTCTCAGCGACAAAGCCGTCAAGAGTTTTCATGGTCTCCTCAAGAGGAGTGCTGCCGTCGAATTGATGAAGATAGTACAGATCGACGTAGTCGGTATCTAGCCGCTTGAGGCTCTGCTCTAGCTGGTAGATCAGGTTTGTCCTTGACAGTCCACGTCGATTCGGATTTGTGGACTGCTCCATGCCGACCTTGGTCGCAATAATTATTTCGTCGCGGCGTTCCTTAGCCCATTCGCCGATTATCTGCTCGGATTTTCCCTGGGTGTAAATGTTCGCGCTATCGACCATGTTTGCGCCCGTTTCTAGAGCGGCATCGAGTATCTTCCAGCAATCTTCCTTCGAAACATCGGTGCCGAAATTGTTTGTTCCGAGGCAAATCCCTGGTACCTTTAGACCAGAGCGACCGAGCTCTCTGTACTCCAATTCGTGGATATCTGTCAATCTGCTGCTAATTTGTTTTACCTCATGACAGTAGCTGCCTTTATAGGACTCCCTTAACCATCATAGGGATTGAATTTCCCAAATTGTCCCAGGACCAAAACGATTTTGCGAAACTCATGGAAGCGCAGCTGGAGGCGTTTAAGAAAATGACCACCAACCAAGCATCTGCCATGAACAATTTCCTAGGCTCTCTTCAAGCGCTTACGAATATTGGAGCCGTATTCAAGACGACGGTTCAGAAAGCAGGCAGAATTTCCATTCCTGAGGCAGAGAGAGCTGCTTTAGGCATAAAGGAAGGAGACCTGGTTCAGGTTATGGTAGTCCCTATAAAGCGCGCTTAGGTCTTTTTCTGCCATTCATTGCCATTGAATACCAAAGCCTTATTAATCTATGACCCGTTATTGCTTTAGATAGTACTATGTCTGACAATCAATCAAAGAAAAACCCGGTTGAAGCGTTCAAGAATACTTACTTCGGAATGCTCGACCAAGCGAGCGAACTCGCAAAGCAGCCTCTTGAATCCGCAAAGAAAATGATGGGCGCAACGCTAGATGCTCAGACGCACGTCTGGAACTCTATCGCCGAAAATCCAGCTATGGCTCAATTCCGCGACATGGCTTCTATGGGCACCAACTACATGGAACTCTACTCAAAGCGCATCTCGGAAGGTCTCGAGATGACCAAGAAAGGAAGCGAGGCAATGACCGAAATTGCTCTGTCTTGGCAAAGAGTAATGCTTGACGCACAGATGAACGCGTTTAACGCTTACAAAAACTGGTTCACTCAGTTTAGGGCGTAAACCCCATAACTTTGCGAGAAGGGATTTACCCTCTCGCTAATCTTTACTTTTTGCACTGCGACTTGCTTTTATTTTTACTGAATCCTTGCTCGTACTTTTATCACTGCTAAAAGATCTGTCAGCGATCCACTGGCTGGCTTTTGGCCATAGATCTCTGTGAGCTCTTGCGCTGACCGAAATTCCAATGTGCCCGGAGGCAAACTTCAGCATTTCCTTGTCGGAGCTCGAGACGAGATCCATAATGGGAATGCTCGATTCAGGAGGAACAAGAGTATCACTTGTTCCTACGATGTTCAAAAGCGGTACGCGAATTTTCTTGAGATCCACCTTTTTCCCCTCAACAACGAGCTCGTTTTTCGAAAGAAGGTTCCTTTGGTAAAGATCTTTGATAAACTGCCTGTAGACTTCTCCGGGTAAATCGGGGCTATCGAAAATCCACTTTTCCATGCGGAGGAAATTCTGAACGTAATCTTTGTCCCTAACGTTCTCGTAGAATTTTACGTATTTGTCGACGAGAAGTCTAACTGGATCTATCATCAAAAATCCAAGGTTCAGCAGGGACGAGGGGACGTTCCCGTAACTGTCAACAATCTTGTCGGCGTCGATGTACTTTCCCCAGATGTTCAGTATGCCAGCCTGAACTGTGAAATCGATCGGAGCAGCCTGGAGAATCAGGCTATTGACTTTCTCGTGATACAGCGACGTATAGATCGCGGAATACGTGCCGCCCATACAGTAACCTTGGAGGTTTATTTTTTCGGCTTTTGTCGTTTTCCTGATGTACTCTACGGCGTCGTCCATGTATTCGATTTGATCGTAAATCGTTTCGTAGCGGTCTTCCGGACCCGGATCTCCCCAGTCAACTACAAAAACGTCGATCCCTTTTTCGAGGTAGTGCTTTACGACGCTCTTGTCATGCTGCAGATCAAGGATGTAGTAGCGGTTGATTTGAGCGTAAACTATCAGGAGAGGAGTCGGAAGCAATTCCTGTACCGTGGGCTTGTAGTGCAGGAGTTTCACTCTTCCATCCGTGAAGACGACGTCATACGGCAGCGTGTCTATCCTAACGGCCGGAATTTCCGGAATCGGTCCTGCCGTCTTCATCATGTCGTTCAAACTGCGAATATAGGGTTCTTTGAAAGATTGCTCCATCATTTTGAACCAATCTAGACTCATTTGCAGTTGCACCTAGGGTGATTCGGAATTCTTCTTCATTTTTCTCAGGGTTTTTTTCAGATCGTAAATTTCCTTGTAGGCGCGATCCATTTCAGATCTGGTTGGGATGTTAATCGATTTGTAGTAGTTTTCCATGAAACCGTCGGTCTCCTTTTTCAAGTCCATAATATTTGAAAGAAAACCTGCCATCTTCCCTGCGATCTCCTCACTCCGCAACAGCTTGTCCAGACCCTGTGTGAGTTCTTCGAGCCAAATTGCATAAACCTGCTTGGGATCTGCACCAGGAGCAGAAGTCAGGAACCTGGTGTTCAGCTTTGTCGTGACCTCGGTCATTGCCCTTGAAAATTCTAGGTATAGATCGATCCACTTCTTGTAAATCTCAATACTGAGGCTGGAAATTTCAGCGTATTTCACATAGTTCTGAATCGCGGGTCCCGCGGTTCCTTGTATGACTGAGAATGGTGGAAACCAGAGCATTCTTTCAAAAAAATCCTTCGATTGCATCGCCCAATCTACTCTAAAATGCGGGGCGGATTTCGACTGATTCTGATCGCCCGTTTGCGTTCCGGCAAGCCAAGGCGCCATGTATCCCTTGGTCGCATCAATCCACGCCTTGTAGAATTTTTGATAAGGATCCTCGCTCATGATTCTTGGACACCGTTCTGATTCTTTTTGAGTATGAACGTGCGCTCAAAGTCAAGAACCTCACTACCGTTTCTCATATCCATAACTCTGTCCTTCCAGGTAACCAGGCCCGCGTCGCGCGAAGACTTTAGCTCTCTTTTCGAAACCACTTCGGAAAGCAGGCGAATTCTGTCGCCTGGATAAACGGGCAAACGAAAAGTTGCTTGGTCGAGCTCGACGAAGGCGACGACGCTTTCGTTCGTCAACTCAAGCGAGTGCCAAAGCCCGAGAGCGAGCGATATGGTAAAAACACCGTGGGCGATTGTGCCCTTAAAATTCGTATTCTTGGCATAAGATGGATCTATGTGCAGTCGATTGAGGTCACCCGACAGCTGTGCAAAAGTGGAAATATCCTCTTGGGTAACGAGTTTTTCTTTGGACTCGAACCTTTGGCCGACTTCGAAATCGTCGTAGAACATGAATGCCTTGAATTGCGCGAGAGCGTTCAAAAGGTTTTTTTGACAGCCCAGATTCTACTCAACGCATTCGATGCAAGTTTTAGGGAAAATCGTAGCCTGCCTGATAAGTATGTATCGCGCTCAGGGGCTTCCGCTCTTCGCCTTTACCAGCAACTGCTCTAACCACATTTGATGCGCTTTGCTCATTCTGTTTGGAAGAAGCGTGGCGCTTGCCGATGCAATGAAACCATTTTGATTTTCTTCTGTTATGACATGGCAACCGTAGGGAGACCTTTGTATCAACCAAGCGTGGTACACGTCAATTCCCAGGCCTCTTCCGTTCCAAGCTAGTCTCTCGGGCGGCTCAAATTCTTGAACTTGTGGGTCCAGCTGAACTCCAAAGGTTCTCCAACGAAACCTAGCTCCTGCTGACAGATCTGAGGCCCCATTTTCGATAACGACGCTTCCGGAATTTTTGTACCACGACGGCCAAAGCTTTGCGCGAACGAGCCAGCTCCATATTTGAAAAGGTTCCACATCCATGTCAAGCTCATTGTGTACATGAACCCTGGTCTTATCAGGGGCGTATTTTTCCGGCCAGTGAATCATTTGTGACATTCGAATTCTTTTCATTAACGGATGAGGTTAGTTTTAATTTATCGCGATACAAATCTTAAAGGTATGAAAATTTTCTGAGGGTTGCTAATGCCCTTTCAAATTCATGAGTTTCAAGGAAAAGACCTTGAAAGCGCGGCTCACCTAATCCATAACTTTTGGGGATTAAACGTTGAATTCGAACCCGCTATAGGGCTTGGGGAATCCGAGTTCGAGCAGATCAAGGAAGATCTAAGGCAAGCAACCGGTAGGGAGGATCAATTGATCCTAGTTGCAAGTCCTGAATCTGGCGCGGGGCTGCTTGGCATCATCCGCATTGAGGTGAGAAAGGGAAAATTCCGCGGGCATGATACGTGGGGCAACATTGTAGAATTCTACGTGCTGCCGAGGGAAAGGCGGAAAGCCGTTGCCAAGAAACTCCTGGATTCAGCTGTCGAAGCTCTGAAGAAAAAAGGCATCAAGAGGCTTACGGCAGAGTTCCCTACGCAGAACGTGCCTGCCGCGAGCTTCTACGAAAAGATCGGATTCAGGCCCTTTGAAACCGTCTACGCAAGAGAAATTGAATAAGAAGCCGGATCGCTTCCGGCTGTGAACTTTTCCTCTGAGAACTAGAGGTACTTCAGAATCCACCGGAGCGAATGGGGAGTAATGTGAGAAAAGTAAGTCCTGTCCTCGTCCGTGATAACTCTGAGCAATTTTATGCACGCAAGAAAAACAAGCAATCCAACGATGGCATATGGGATTAGGCTTATCGTTCTGTCAGAGACAAAGGCGGTAAGCGCGACTGTTACCACGAGAGAAGCTGCGGACCCGACAGCTACTTTCAGGTAATATGCGTAGTTTGCCGAAGCAAGGAGATATTTTTTCGTAAAATAAACCCCGAGCAGAAAACCTATCACGGATATTAGGGCGTTGCTGAGTGCTGCGCCTTCTATCTGATAAGGGGGTATAAGCGCAATTGATAAAACAACGACTGACGCCACCATGGAAAGTCCGACGGCCATCGCCTTGACAGTTTCTCCCGTCGCCTGAAGAAGGGAGGTTACTATTCCCTGCAAAGGCACGAACACGAACAAGAGCGAAAGTATTTGTAAGGACGATGTGCCGTGTAGGTAGATAGGGCTTCCCGAAAATAGAGAAAGGAGTTGTGCTGATACGCCTGCTTGTATCATCGAAGCCGGAAGTATAGCAAGGACGCTGTAACGTATAGCAAGCCGCATCCCATTCGACAACTCCGCGTCACTTTCGAGCCTGGCTGCTTCGGGTAGAAACGTTGTATTGAGCGGCAGAAACAAAACTGCACCGATCCCCGTAGATATCAGAACGGCCGCACTGTAGACGGCGAGATCGACAGTGCTCAAAAAACCCCCGACGAAAATTTGATCTGCATAGTTTGCAATTACGTAGACGATGGATCCCAACCCAAGGGGTATCGAGTAGCGGAGAATTGTCGAATACTCGAACGCTCCTCTTGACCTGGCAATATTGCTACCGAAAAGTCTCAGAGACCAGAGCACTACAATCATGTTGTAGGCAATCCAGGTGAGCAGCGGAATTTCCACTATTCGAAAGGCGATTAATCCAAGGACCGTCAGCACAAGCCCGGCGGCTCTCGAGGCAAGAAGCATCTTTGCAAGCAGGTTGTACTTCCGCAAGCCCTGGATGAATGCCTGGAGCACCGTGCTAACCGTCGATGAGTAAATGTAAAGCGCGCCAAGGATAAAATCAATTGAGTAGGCTGTCGTGTGAGGGTGGGAAAAATAAATGGAGAGAAACGGCGAAATCGAGGTGACAAGAGCAGTACATACTGTGCCGAATACAAGCGTCAGCAGGAGAATTTTTTTTGCGGCCTCCCAGGAATTCCTGGGGTCACTCTTGTTGAGAAGGGCGACGAACCTCGTACCGGCATATTGTAATCCCAGAGTAGAAAATGCCTGAGCAACCGTGTATATCGCTATGACTGCCGAGTAAATCCCAAACTGGTTCGGAGGGAGCAGTCTCACGAGTACGCCAAGAAATATGAAGCCGAGAATCAAGTTCCCAACGTTTTGAATTGTGAGCGAGCGGACTCCGCTCGCGAGGTTCTGAATGCCACCCCCATCGTCAAGATCCTCCCTGTTTGCTTTTCTTTCCTCGGGAGACTCCTCGCTGTTTGTCAACGATCGGACTTGGAATTGTCTAATTCAGAGTTATATGTTAAACCTATTCGACAAAATGCACAATTCCTTTAGAAAATTAGAGCAGTTTTGCGCTGATCGCTATGGAATAGGCGTGCCGAAGCGCCACTAGTAGATGACCACGCAACGAAGTGTAGTAAAAAAGCGCTCAGCGGGAAGACATTGCGATTCTTTCTTGCTCATTTTTCCGCTTTATTGCGAAAGAATTGGTGTCATTGTTTGCTGCCATGATCAGTTCATCCGCGAGAATCTCCTCGACGGTTCTCGTCGTGGAAAAAGCGGCTTCGCGCAAACCTTCTCCGAAGAAGCGCAGAGCAAGGTCAACCCGCCTGCTCGGTGCTATGTCGACGGCCACGTGATAAACCACTCCACCGTATGCAATTCTCGTCGTATCTTCGTTCGGCGCCGCGTTTTGAACTGCCTTTACAACGACCGCAACGGGATTCTGCCCGGTTTTCAAATAAATAATGTCAAGGGCTGCCTGGACAATCTTCAAAGCTCGTTGCTTCTTTCCACCCATGCGGCCCGCGTTCTTTGAGTATTTTTTCCCAAAATGCATGATGTGGTTTGCGAGACGCTCTACTATGTTTACCTCGAGCTTGCCGAACTTTTTGTGCTCGTGTCGCCCCATGGTAGTGCCAGCAATGGACGGCTTTAGCGAAATTGTTTTCTGGAGACCTTGGTCAACTATCTTTATACCGTCCAGATCCCACTTTTCGAACAGAAGTAGTTTTGGAGATTCTGGCATAAACTTTTTCTCGCCTTATTTTACCTGCGGGGCTTTTCTTTTCTGCCATAAACGAGCTCGTTGAGCGAAACGTCGTTTACCTTGTAAACTTGAAATCGGACTCCGGGAATATCCCCCATCGCTCGTCCCATGGAACCACCAATTCCCTGCACGCCTACCTCGTCATGCTCATCTATGAAATTCAGCGCGCCATCGCCAGGCAGGAACGCAGTGATCTGTTTTCCGTTTTTCACGAGCTGGATCCGAACGCACTTTCTGATTGCGGAATTTGGTTGCTTTGACTCCACGCCGACTTTTTCAAGCACGATACCGCGAGCTTGGGGTGAGCCTTCCAAGGGGTCGGCCTTTTTGTCGAGCATGAGCATTCGTCGCTTGTAGTACTTGTCAGACCAGCGGAGGCGCTGCCTCTTCTGGTGCTGCTTTCTTGCGGCGAATTCGCCCTTTGGTGATTTGCCCTGAGCCAAAGTGCCAAAACTTTCTCTATTTATATTATAAAGGCATATCCATCTGAAAAACTACTGTGGACTGACTATGTGTATAGTCTCGACGCCAAAGTAGCGCTTTGCAAGCAGTCGAGCCTTTTCAGCGTTCTTGCCTTCCTTTCCAAGGATGGCACCTTTTTTCCTTTGATCAACCACCACAGTCGCAGTCTTCGAGCCATCAGCTTTTTCATTTACTCTGACCTCACTCACCAAGTCGGCATTCAGTGCGTTCATTATGAACTGCCTAGGTTCGTCGGACCACTCCACGAGCTCGACAGGCTTGCCGATCAGCTGCTGAACATTCTTGATGTTCGCCCCCGATTTTCCGATAGCAAGACCCATCTGGCCCTGATTGATTACAAAAATGACTCGCTCTCGCTTTGCGTCGAGGATGCAATCGCGTGCTGTTGCGCCGGACACATTCTGGAAGAGCGACATCAGCCCGAGCTCCTCCGACGTTAGCTTGATCTTCTCGGGCAAGTAAACTGGTCATCTTTGCCGTTGTAGAAAATTTTAGAGATAAAGTCAGAGGAATATTGAATTACCGCGAGCGGCTACTCCTCGTTCTCGCCGTCTGAATCCTCGTCCTCTGGTCCTTCCTTCTCTGCTTTTTTTGATTTTTTCTTTTTGGAATCTTCTTTCTTGGAAGCTTTTGGTTTTGCCGTCTTTGTTTTTGCCTTGATTTCCTTTTCTTCGCTTTCTTCTTTTTCGGCGCGTTTTGTCTTTCTGGTTCTGGTCCTTGGTTCTTTCTTCTCTTCAGAAGCTTCCGCCTCGACCTTTTTCTTCCGCTTTGGTTCTGCCTTCTTTGCGGTTTTCTTTGCCTTTCCTTCCGGTGCTTCCTTTGTGTCCGGTTTTTCTTCTACTTTTGGTTCGCTTGGTGCCATGAAGCTCGGCACACGGCCCACCGAATAATCCTGCGATTCCGAAAACGCCTCAAGCTTCGCGTCCCCGCCCGATTTCACAGAAAGCACCGACACTTTGTACGGGATCCCAGCCATACGGCCGAGCTCGATCGGATTGCCGTCGAATCGAACAGATGGTATCTGAAGACTTTGGCACTGCTTCAGGAGATCTGGAGATAGGTTAGCCGACGCAGACCATACCAGCAGTTTCGTTGCCTTGAGAGAATTGGCAACTTCCTTTCTTCCAACCGTTACTTTTCCCGTCTTTACCGCCGCTTTGAGCTGCCTTTCCAAATCAACCATTGATACTGCCAATTGCGCTTACACTCCCCGCATGAAGACGTCGATCATACCAGTCCCGACAGGAATCGGCAGACCAACGATTACGTTCTCGGTAACTCCCCTCAGCTCCTCTGTTTCTCCTCTAACCGCGGCTTCCGCAAGCGTTGGCACCGTGATTTCGAAAGCTGCTCTTGCAAGGACGCTAGTCTTGGTGCCAGCGACTCCGTGCCTTCCGATTTGCTGTAGGAAGCCCTTGCTCGTCATCAGATCAGCTACGAGGTAAATGTGACGAATGTCGACCTCGAGACCCTGCTCCTCGAGCGTGCCCATGATTTCCCTGACGAGCGACTGGCGAGCAGCCTCGATTCCGAGCGTCTGGTAGATTTCGAAGGTGTTGTTCGTGGTCGTCCTCGTCTTGTCAACTCCCGGGATCTGCCTCACTTTTGCTAGGTTTGATCCCGAAGTTTGGATCTTCCACTCCTCCCCTTCCTTGACTACGGTGACCCTGTCTATTCCAGCTATGCCCTTCACTTTTTGATTCAGAATCTTGTTCTTGTGAACGTGCAGCGTCGCAAAGTCAACGTCGATCCTTACAGTGATGACATTCTCTTTTTCGTCGTACTCGATCTTACGCTTTGGCGATAGTATTGCTTCGAGAACGTCTTTTATTGGGACCTGCCTCTCAGCCATCTTTCCTTTGCTGATGAAGAGGTTTATCACGCCCCCCGATTCGACCTCGGCTCGTTCGATGATGTTCGCAACCTTAGTGAAGCGAATTTCGTTTGCAACCTTGATGGCTTTTTCGTTCGATTTCTTGTAATCTTCTTCCAGGAAAACGTCCATCGAAGGAGTCGCCGGTTGCTTTCGCGCATCGACGAGTTCGATCAAGCGCGGTAGGCCGAGAGTTACGTCTCGTTCTTTTACTCCTGCAAAGTGAAACGTCCTGAGCGTCATCTGCGTGCCTGGTTCACCGATTGACTGCGCCGCAACGATTCCGGATGCCTCACCCGGTTCTACAGTCCCTTTCTTCACTAGGGCGATGACCTGCTCGACTACCCTGTCAACCGACTTTGGATCCAACTTCGAACTCTTTAGAGCGTCCACCAGATCCTGTCTGATTCTTGGATTCAAGTCGGAGCCGTACTTCTCCATGGTTCGGTCAATCGTCGCTTCGGCCGCTGGCTTTGAAGAATCCGACATTAGGGCGGTCGTGTCGATCAGTCGCTCGAGGTTTACCGCGCGCCCGTGGTCGCTCTTCGCGGGGTCTATCCCGTCTTCACCATAGGTGAACTGGATTACGTTGCCGCTTGGATCCCGGACAGTTAGGTCGTACTCGACCTTGAGGTGCTCGAGCGCATTGACGAGTCGTCTCTGCATGTAACCGCTCTGCTGAGTTCGCACCGCAGTGTCGACCAGCCCCTCTCTTCCTCCCATCGCGTGGAAGAAGAACTCGATAGGGTTGAGCCCATCGCGGTAGTTAGATCTCACGAAGCCTCTCGCATCGGGTGATGGATCCCGGGGCGTAAAGTGGGGTAAAGCTCTGTTCTGGTACCCCTTCTCTATCCTCTTCCCGCGGACCGATTGCTGGCCGAGGGCTGCAGTCATTTGACCGAGATTGAGGGTAGAACCCCTGGCCCCAGTTCTCGCCATTATGATTCCAGCGTTCTGAATCGAGAACGACTTGTCCGCTATCCTTCCAGCCTTTTCTCGGGCGCGCGAGAGTTCGTTTGCGACGTAGAACTCCAGTGCGCTTTCTGGAGATAGCCCTCTAGTTTCGGGCAGCGTTCCCTTCCTGTACTGCGAGTTCAGGTCTGCAACTTTTGCATATGATTCATCGAGCGTTTCGTTGATCTTGTTTCTGACCTCTTGCGGTAGCTCGAGCTCGTCAAACCCGTAGCTAAAGCCGGATCTGGTAATGAAAGCTTTCAGCAATCGGAGGACTGAATTTAGAAATCTCCGCGCTTCTTCGGTACCGTAGTCCTTTGCAATCCTATGGAGGATCGAATCGGACTCTTCAGCGCCGATCGCAGCCCTGTCGATGACTCCACTGATCAGGATGCCGTTCTTGATTACAACGTCTTTGGTGTTGCCCCGTAGGCTCTTCTCCCACTTCGAAACAAGCACGTAGTTAAAGTCCTTCGGAAGGCACATCGAAAATATTTGCTTGCCAGAATAGAGTGGAATTGGATCTGTCTTCTCCGGTTTTGGAAGCTCCGTGTCCGGTCCAATGCCAGCAGCTAGAGCAAGCGTGGTGAATTCGTCCCTGTTGAGATACGTCCCGTCCTTTGTCAGGAGGTAAGCGGCTGTGAGAAAATCTCTGATTCCACCGATGATTGGTCCACCGTAGCGCGGCGAGAGAATCTGGTCCTGAACGCGCATGAGCGTCAGCGCTTCGGATCGAGCTTCTTCGCTCTGCGGCACATGGAGATTCATTTCGTCGCCGTCAAAGTCAGAGTTGTACGGCGGGCAGACTGCTGGATGGAGCCTGAAGGTTCTGTAGGGCAGTACTTTGACATAGTGAGCCATGACCGACATTCTGTGGAGAGATGGCTGCCGGTTGAAAATCACGGTGTCGCCGTCCATCAAATGTCGTTCCACGATGAATCCGGGAGCAAGCGAATCGGCATGCATTTGGAGGTCAGTGACGTAATCGAGACGAATCTTGATCCCGTCGGGTCTGATAATGTAGTTCGCGCCCGGATGCTTGAACGGTCCGTTCAGAATTAGCTTCTTCAGAAATTCCAAGTTCCACGGAGAAGCCTTTTCCGGAATTGTTAGCTTCCGAGCCACTTCGAATGGAATTCCCACTTCGGAAATGTCAAGAGAAGGATCTGGCGAGATAACGGTTCTGCTGGAGAAATCGACCCTCTTTCCCGATAGACTGCCCCTGAAGCGACCCTCCTTTCCCTTTAGGCGCTGGCTGATGGTTTTCAACGGACGGCCAGATCTGTGGTGGGCTTGGGGAATGCCCGAAACTTCGTTGTCGAAGTACGTTGTAACATGGTACTGCAAGAGGTCGACGAGATCTTGAACGATGAGCGGCGGCGTTCCGGATTCTTTGCTTTCGCGCACTCTTTGGTTGACCCGAAGGATGTCGACTATCTTGTGCGTTAGGTCATCTTCGGATCTGATTCCTGACTCAAGAGTAATCGAAGGTCTTACGGCAACCGGAGGGACAGGCAATACCTGCAGGACGAGCCATTCAGGTCTAGTGCTCGTGGGGTCGTACCCCAGTAGCTTCAAATCATCATTTGTGATTCGCTCAAGCCTTTCCCTGATCGCGACGGGAAGAAGACGCGTCGCTCCGCCGCTTTCCGTAATTTCGTGGAACACGGTCGGCTTTGTGAACTCAATTTCGTAGCGCCCGCGGCCGCAGAAAGAGCATTCTTTTGTCTTCTTCACCTTTTGCAAGATTTCCCTTGAAATTATCTCAATGAGCATTGGAGAAGACGAGGATCGCTCTTCAAGGCGCTTTTTGTACTCTGCAATGTCTTCCTCGGTAAGTAGCAGTCGTCCGCAAGCTCTGCAGGTGGAAATGAGTAGCTTGTGAATGTCGTCAACGAACGCGATGTGTATTACTGGTTCGGCGAGTTCGATATGTCCGAAGTGTCCGGGACATTTTGGGGCAGTGTTCCCGCAGGTAGCACATTTCTGTCCCGGTTCTAGAGTTCCAAGCCTGTTGTCCATGAGGCCTCCCTGAACAGGCATTCCGTCTTCGTCGTAAGTTTCAGGCGCGGTGATTTCAGCAACACTGTACTTTCTTATTTCGCCGGGCGATGTAAAAGCGAACCTAATTCCCCCGACCGATTTTATTGATTCTTCGATAGACATTTTGTTTTCGCACTCTCTCTTTTGAAATCATACCTTGTCCTTCAGATTCAGGCGCGGCGCGATGTTGAGGCTCATCATTTCCTGCAGCAACAGCTTGAACGCGTATGCAATGACAATCGTCGAAATTCTAGCTGTGTCCCCGTCTATTCTGCAGATGTACTTTCGCTGCTTCGCGTCGTAGTACGCGATTAGTCCGCACTTCTCGCAAACGTGAACTTCTGTCTTGTCGGCTTCGTCGAGCAACCTATCCTTCAAAACCATCGAAGCGCCGTATGCAATCAGGCAGTCGCGCTCCATCTCTCCAAACCTCAGACCTCCCCCTCGTGCACGTCCCTCGGTCGGTTGCTTCGTTAGCATCTGCACTTGACCGCGAGCTCTCGCGTGGATCTTATCCGCGACCATGTGGTGAAGCTTTTGGTAAAAGACTACGCCGATGTAGACGTCCGATGCAAACTTGCGACCGGTTCTACCGTCGTACATGAATTCTCTTCCCGTGGGCGCAAATCCAGAATCTCTGAGCGCTTGCTCAAGAGAATCAGAGCCTTCGCCGGTGAACGCCGTGCCGTCAACTGGCTTACCCCTTATGGCCGAAACCTTGCCCGCCAGCGACTCGAGGAATTGCCCTGCCGTCATTCGGGACGGAAACGCGTGCGGATTGATTATTACATCGGGCACGAGGCCGTCTTCAGTGTACGGCATGTCTTCTTGGTTCACCACGAGGCCAATGACTCCTTTCTGCCCGTGGCGTGAAGCAAATTTATCACCGATTTCCGGAACCCTCATGTCTCGAACGCGCACCTTGTACATCTTACCCCCTTCCTCGTTTTCTGTGACGAAGACTGCGTCAACGACACCGCTTTCGCTCGCCCTAACTCCAATTGAAGTATCTCGCCTGTAAGGACCTTTTACTTCAAATTCCTTGTACTCTTCCATGAACCTCGGTGGACTCGTCCTTCCGATAATCACGTCTCCGCCTGCCACCTGAGCTTCGTGCATTACTACCCCGTCCGATTCGATCAGGCGGTAGTACTTCTCGCCACGGTATCCCCTGATGTTAGCGTCTGGCCTCGGAACTTCGAAGGTGTCTTTCATTCCGCCCAGGTACTGCTTTGCTTCTGCCTCGTACAGCCTGTAGAAAATTGAGCGGGCGAGGCCCCTGTCGATTGCGGATTTGTTGAAAATGATCGCGTCTTCAATGTTGTAGCCTTCAAACGAGAGTACTGCGACAACAGCGTTTTGACCCGTGGGACGCTCATCGAGGTTGAGCAAGGAAGTCGATCTCGTTTTGACCATTGGTGGTTGTGGATAAACTAGGAGGTGCTCACGGACGTAAGTGCTGAATGGATAAGTGGGTGTCGGGAATCCGAGCGACTGCTTTGCCATCGCGGATTCGTACGTATTCCTCGGAGATTGATTGTGCTCAGGGTAAGGAATGATCGAAGCTGCGATTCCGAGAATCGAAGAAGGATACATCTCGAGGTGCGTGTGCTTCTCGTTCAGATGTGCAAAGTCGATTGCAATGAGTGTGTTCTCTTCCTCGTTTGCATCGATCAGCTCAATCACTCCCATCTGTAGGAGGTCGCGCCAGTTCAGTTGAGCCGCCTCCACTCTCTTTGCAGTTTCAGGCGTCAGAAGAGGCCTGCCGTTTTCGCAGAGGATTAGAGGTCTCAGTACCCTACCCGAATTTGTTGAAATGTAAATTCTCTTGGTTCCGCCTTCTGTCCTTGCACCGAAGAAAGCAATTCCGGCGTGTGGGTGAATCTGACCTTCTCTACGCAGTTTTCTGAAAGCACGTCCCAGACCTTCGCCGTCGCGAACGAAACCAACGAACCTGCCTTCCACGAACACTCTACAGCCGTCAATCTTCAGTTTGTCGTCCGCCTCTTTGAACGGCCTGACACCTAAATCGTAAAGCTTTGCAACGACTTGAGCTGCGGGCACGCTTACTGAAATCAAGGCAGAAAGCGCGAGGTTCTTCACGAGGCCGCAGTTCGAGCCCTCTGGCGTTTCGCTCGGACAAATCCTTCCAAAGTGCGTAGCGTGGAGGTCTCTTGCTTCAAAGTTTGGCTGGCTCCTCGAAAGCGGAGATTGGATGCGCCTCAGGTGCGAAAGCGTCGAGAGATAGTTCGTTCGATCAAGAAGCTGGGTAACGCCTACCTTGCCCCTGCCCCAATTTCCGGTCGCAATGGCGTTGTTTAACTTGTCAGTAATGATGCCGGGGCGAATTGCCGCGCCTACGACGTTGAGTCCGCGGCGCTGCCCGGTTCTTTCAAGCTGGTACTTCATGTCGCGAGCAAGATTTCTGAATGCGGTTCTGAAAAGGTCAGCAATCATCTGACCCGCGAACTTGATCACTTTGTTTCCGTAATGGTCCTTGTCATCAGGTTCAACGAGTCCGAGCCTCAACTCGATCAGCTTGTTTACGGACTCTCCGAGAAAGATTGCTTTGTCGTATCTATCATCGCGAGTCTTTCCAAGGTGGGGTAGCAGCCCCCAGTCGAGAACTGATTCGGCGCGCCTAAGCCGGAACTCGTCGAGCATGCCGTGGGCAACCCTGTTCCCGATGTACATTAGGGCGTCCTTGGTAGTCTTTGCTTCCGCTGCCTTTTCGAAAGAAACTTCGAGCTTGTCCTGGATTTCGGATTTGAGAGAAACGGCTTCCGCGATTTCCTTGTCCGTTTCTAGGCCCAAGGCTCGAAGAACGACAACGAGCGGGAGGTCAACCGGAGAACTGGGAAGTTTGATTACGATAGACTCGTCTTGCTTGAGCGTAATGTCTAGCTTTGCTCTGTAGCCTACAATGGAAGAGTAGACCTTTGCTTTTAAGTTGATCACGCCGCCGACCTTTTCGGTGTCCACGAGAATCTTGTTTGGCGAAAGATCTTCGAGACCCACTACGACGCGCTCAGAACCGTTGATGATGAAATACCCTCCCGGGTCCCTAGGGTCTTCACCAACTTCGATAAGCTGCTGGGTGTTCATGGTTGCAAGCAAGCACCTGTCCGACTTTACCATCACCGGAAGGTCTCCGATGTGCTGCTCCTGCGACTCTCTGACTATCCCGTCTTCCTCGACGGTCATGTCAACGAAGATCGGAGACCCATAAGTCAGGTTCCTGAGCCTTGCTTCAAGTGGAAGGATGTTGCTTACCGAGCCATCAATTTCAACAACGCGCGGAAGCTTTAGCTTTACCTTGCCGAACTTTACTTTGTAGGGGGTTCCGACGGTTTCAATGTCGATGGAACCAATTTCATCTATGATGCTTTGCAGTCCTCTCTGGATAAACTCGTTGTAGGAATTGAGGTGTTGTCTTGCGACTCCTTCCCTCGTCAAAATATCCTGGAGTACTGGCCATGCATCATACTGGGTAACTTGAGCTCTTTGCATTTTCTGATTTAAACCTCGACAACGTATCTATAGTAGGTAGCTTCTCCGGCGGTGTCGCTAATCCGGGAAATTTTCACCATGTCACCCGGCTTTGCGCCGATCTCCCTTGCTACGGGATCATTGCTGAAAAGAAACGGAAATTGATCTTCGGTTGAATTGAATTTAGCGAGAATTTGCTTCTTTTCTTCCTCGCTGACGATTTCGTGTTTTGGTACTAGCACATGATCCGTAACTTTTACTTCCTCTACAATCTCATCTTTCTTACTTTTCTTTGCCACAGTAACACCCTTTTAGAACATACCCTACGGTAGAAAACAGAAGTCCACAGATACCGGGCAAGAACCCTATTTAGGGTTTGTCATCACACGCTCGGCCGACGGATGCTTTATCGGATCTCAGTGACAAATTAGTTACAGGTTCGATCGGCATCGCTGAACAAGCTGACCTCTCTTCCAGAATCCCGAACGATTTTGGCTGATTTGAAGCACTTTATCGAGTAGAGGTAGGCTCGATGTCTGGTTCCACAGGAGGTTCTGCTTCATCAGGATAGATTGGAGTGCCCTCCGACCTCATGGTTCGCCTTTTTGTGAACTCGCTGAAGATTTTCATGGTTACAGGACCGACCTTGCCGCTGCCAATGACCCGGCCGTTGACCTTCAGGACGGGGACAATTTCAGCCAGCGTTCCGGTAAGAAAGAGCTCCTGCGAGTTGATAAGCTCGAAAGGAGTTATTCTCCGCTCTTCAACTGTATAGCCGAGATCTTTTGCGATACTCATCACTCTTTCTCTTGTAACTCCGTGAAGAATTGCAGAGTTGGTCGACGGGGTTGCAAGTATTCCCTTTCTTACGATGAAAATGTTCTCTGCTGTTGCCTCCGAAACAAAGCCCTGGGTGTCGAGCATTATCGCGTCTTCTACTTCAGCTCCGATAGCTTCCCACCTAGCCAGAATGCTGTTCATGTAGTTGAGCGATTTCACCTCGTGCGACGTAGCATCAACCGGATCTCTTCTGATCGAGCAAATTATCGTAGTGATCCCGACCGGCTTTGACATTGCATCGTGCCCAGTGGCAGTTGGTTCCGTGATAACTATAATTGACGGCTTTTTGCAGTTCATCGGATTAAGACCGAGATCGCCAATTCCTCTAGTCACGAGAAGCCGAATGTACGCATCTCTCAACTCATTTCGTCTGAGCGTCGTTAGCACCGCCTCAGACATCTCTTCCTTGGTCATCGGAATATTCAATCGAATGTAGTGAGCTGATTCGTAGAGCCTGTCGATGTGCTCTCGCAGTCTAAATACGACGCCGTTGTAGGCCCTGATGCCTTCAAACACTCCGTCGCCGTAAAGTAAGCCGTGATCCATAACCGACACGGATGCCTCTCCGCGTGGCACGAGCTTGCCATCCACGTACACGAAGACGTCGCTCTCGACGAGCGATTTTGCAGCCCTTGATTCCCCTCGACTTCTCCCCGTTCTATCTGCAGTAATTGTCGTCATGGATTTTGTCGTAACCAATTCGTTTCGCCTCTCATAAAAACGAACCTATAGAAAAATTGGAATTTTTTTCTACACTTTTCATAGAAATTAACTATGGATCAGCCAATATTGAATCAACTGGGCAATTAACAGATGAATCAGATTTGTTTATTGATTTGAGATCTACTGTAAGACCCAAACTAAGGTCATGGTGATCTGATCATGCCGGTAAGAAAAGCTACAACAGTTTGGGAAAATGATCTGATGAGTGGGAATGGAAAAGTGCGCGTCGCAAGTAATGCGCTTCCGGAATTTCCCGTGAGCTGGAAGGGAAGGACGGAGCAGGGCGCGGCCCTCACTAGTCCTGAGGAACTCGTCGCAGCGGCTCACGCCTCGTGCTTTGCGATGGCCTTTTCGGCAAATCTATCGAGAAAAGGCTCAATTCCGAAGAAGCTCACAGTGACAGCGGAAACTTCCTTCGATAAGGTGGGGGAAGGCTGGAAAGTCACAAAAAGCGTCCTAAACGTCGTCGGCAATGTTCCTGGACTCGACGGCGCAAAATTCGAAGAGTACGCTAAGGAAGCCGAGCACTCATGCCCCATCAGCAATGCTCTTCGCAACAACGTGGAGATTACGGTCAACGCAAAGCTTGAGTAGCGATGCAAATGCCCTTTGACGAACAATCGAACTGATGCATCGCCACCACGAGCAGGTGGCTCGAAAATCTCTCCGCGGAAGACGAAGATTGTCTGCACGCTAGGGCCCGCGTCAGATTCGCTCGAAATGATCGAGCGCTTGATGATGGCTGGCATGAACTGTGCCCGCCTAAATTTCTCACATGGGACGCCGGAGGAGCACAAAGATGTGATGAATAGAGTCCGCAAGGTGTCCTCGATTCACGGCCGTTCAATTGCAATCATGCAGGATTTGCCAGGAGCAAAAATTAGAGTTGGGGATCTAAAAGGAGGGGCGATAACGCTTAGGCGAGGAGAAGTTGTAAGCATAACTAGCTCCCGAGAGTCCGCTGCCGACAACGAGATCCCGATACGACAGAAGAATCTAATTGAATTTGTCCCAGTTGGAGCCTCGGTGTTCCTTTCCGACGGCTTAATTCGGTTGAAAGTGATCTCGAAGGATCCCGGTAAGCTAAAGTGCAGATGCTTGAACGGTGGACGATTGCTCTCGGGCAAGGGGGTCAACATTCCCGAGCTAGCTCACGGATTCAAGGGCTTTACCGAACAGGATCAAAAGTTTCTTGAATTTGGCCTCGAGCATGGGGTTGATCTTGTTGCAATTTCATTCGTGGAGAGCGCGGAAAATATTCGTCATGTCAAACGCCTTATCGAAAAAACAAAGCCGGACGCTACTCCCTGGCTAGTTTCGAAAATCGAACGAAAGGAGGCAGTTCGGAACATGAGCGAAATAGTTGCAGTGTCTGACGCCGTGATGGTTGCACGCGGTGATCTCGGCGTAGAAAACCCCGTCGAAGACGTTCCTATCATTCAGAAAACACTCATTTCGGAGTGCAATCGAAAAGCTGTGCCGGTCATAACGGCGACTCAGATGCTCGAGTCAATGGTTACAAACCCACGCCCCACACGAGCCGAAGCGAGCGATGCCTCGAACGCCGTGCTTGATGGAACGGATGCCTTGATGCTTTCCGAAGAGACGGCTGTGGGAGCTTATCCGGTTGAGTGTGTTAGGACCCTCGATCGAGTCGCGAGATCTTCCGAGAGCTGGATATTTTCTAATTCCGGCAGGGGTAATGGGCGGGCTTCCAATTTAGCCAACGACGCTCTTGCTGGTTCCGCTGTATCACTTTCCCGCGAAGTAGCAGCAAATCTCCTTGTCTGTCCTACGATGAGCGGAGGACTGGCAAGAAGAATCTCGCGCGAGAGGCCTTCAGTGCCCCTAGTTGCGCTTACCTATTCCTCTGAGCTTGGAAGGAAACTGTCGATAGTCTGGGGAGCTACCTGCCTTGACTTTATGGAAAACCCTGAAATCATCTGGGGCGCGGGACGCAGCTCTTCTATCGAGCTGCTACGAAAGACGATTGGATCGAAACTGATCTCCTCCGGACTCGCTAGGGCGGGAGAGAAGGTAGTGCTTGCGCGAGACACGTTCGAAGAAACTCGCCAGACCGGGGACCTTCTTTTGACAATGGAAGTCCAAGCGAAAGCCTAGGTCAGAGTAAATCCGGTTTTCTTCGGGCGCCCGATTTTCGCGAGTAGGTGGGTCAGCTTTGCAATCTTCACGTTTTCCAGATTCGAAACCGTCTCTATGATCATCTTGCGGGTTTCGGAATTTGCATTTTGCTTTGACAAGTAGTTGAATTTCTGAACGCATGCATCCCAGGACATTGGTCTCGTTGGGAAACCTTCGTAGTCGCGCTTCTCTTTCGAGATCTTCTCTCCGTTCTTCATTCTGATTTCGATCTGCGTCGGCATTTCTTCGGGATAGCGATCTTCCTTTTCTTCGCTCGGTCTTACTTTCACTTTTTTCAAGAGCGACTGGACGTCGCTCGAATTGATTTTTTTCTGCGCGTACTCACGCGGAGTGAGTTCACCGTACAGTAGCGCCGCTGCAACAGCGTAAGGAAGGCTGTGATCGGCCTGCTCCTTTGTGGTTACGATCGTCTTGTCTCCGCCGATGTCGCCGCCCCCGATGACATTGTAGGCTCGATTGAAGATCTTGATTTGGATTTCTGAAATGTTCTTCGGATCTATCGTGTTTTCCTTCAGAATCTCCATAATGCCTTCAATTGTCGACTGGCCGTGAACCTCAACGTTGTACTTCTTGACGCAAGTTCTCAGGACGTAGTCGAGATTTTTGATTTCATCCCACCGAATTCTGAATCTTTTTTTTACGGCATTGAACAACCCGCCAGGGCCTTCGAACACAGTTGAAGGTCCGCTTATCCCATCTTTTGCAAGAAAGGATACATGCGTTGCCCCAAAATTTACGTTTGCTGAGGCGAGCCCCTTCCAGTTGGAAAGCTCTCCGGCTCGTGTTACTTCGAGCCCTTGGTACGCGGTGCCCGAAATGGCAACAGCGTTTGCAATCTTTGCACATCCGAGCCCAAGGGCTTTGGTGACCCCAGCCGCTACTGAATAGGAGAGGTAGATAATGTGGTCAAAGCCGATCCTCTCCGCTGGAGCCGCGTCGATCAGCCTGCACTGGATTTCGTATGCCACGGCAAAGGCAGTGAGGAAATCCTTGCCGCTGCCTCCGGCATATTCTGTGGCTGCAAGAACTGCTCCAAAGTTATCGCTCGGATGGCAAGTTTGCCCCTTCCCAAGGTAGGAATCCATGAAATCCAGATACCGCAAGAGTGTGCCGTTGTAGAAGGCAGCTCTATCAGGCGCCGTTTTCCCTCCGCTTATGAGGGTGCATATCCTCGAACCGCCGAATTCGAGTACCTGGTTCCTCACTGTTCTTGGGACTTTGTGATTGAGGGCGCCTATGCAGCAACCCAGAGAATCAAGCACTCTGATTTTCAGTTGATGTAGGGAGTTGCTCGAAATATCGCCATAGGAAGCGCGCTCTACAAATTGAGCCAACTCTTCGACCTGTGTCAAATCATATCGATGCTTAGATTTTCACAGTGCGATTTTAGTATTGGGCTCGTTTTCGTATACCATTCCCAGTACCATACAGAAACAGTACTTGTCCGGAGAAGATTTTGGCCCAAAACAAAGGTAAAAAAGATAAAGTATGCTAAAGGATACCAAGTAACCCATTTGGACGCTTTTGTGAATTTGAGTGCCGCGATTCACACGAGCTATAGAAGCGAAGAGGAACTGGTTCTCGAATCACACTTCAACGCGTTCAGAGACGAAGCAACGAAATTTTCTCGTGAAGTTCAAATTCTCCTTTCATGAAGCATTGGTCCCAGTCCAGATACGACGACGAAGATCAACCTCTTTCTCGCAAAGACGCTATTCAGCAAGTGGTCTATTGAAATCATCGCATTGCTTTATAGCTTGAAAACGGGAAGCTATCCAGAGTGCTTTCGCAGAAATTAAAGAGTCAGGAAAACGCGAAGCTGATTGAGCGAATCGTTGTCGATACCAGTCCCCTGAGCGTAAGGTATGCTCTAACTGAAAAAGGTTTGACTGTAGCGAAGCGGGCCGAGCCGGTGTTTCTGTACACTGCTGTAACCGAGGGCTTGTTCAGCCAGCCCCAATCCGTGATGAACAAAACATCCCTACTAGATCGTTGCCCTGTTAGGGCAAGCCAGGAAGCGCTTATCTTCGGATCCGCTTACGAGTGCAATGTCTCGCTGTGTTCGGCCCGGTGGGCTCTCTTCTCAATATCCTTCACAGTCCACTTTGCCGTGAGCCTTATTGTATCCTTGGGAGACATTTTCGGCTTCCATCCAAGATTCTTGATCTTTTCCACTTGCAAGTACACGACGGGATTATCGCCAATCCAGCCACGCGGTCCTCCAGTATACTTTCTTTTAACGTTCGCAAGTCCCATTTCATCTATCACAATGCTTGCAAGCTCATCCACGGTCGTTTGCTCCTGGAGTCCGAGATTGAAAATATTGATTGACGCCGAGCTTTTCTTGTAGCCGAGGAGTATCCCTTCAGCGCAGTCCTTGACGTAAAGGTAGTCTTTACTCTGCTTTCCGTCGCCGAGTATTTCGAGCTCTTTCGGGTTCTTTATCAACTTGTGTTCAAAGTCCCATATTGCACCCCTGCGGCAGCGTTCGCCCAATATGGTTCCGAACCTGTATGCCCAGAACTTTATTGGGGCAAACTGCACGAAGGCTTCGGCATATCCTTCGGAAGCAAGCTTTGCCGCGCCATAAAGGGAGGTTTGTATTCCGATGTACTCCTCAGGCGTAGGGACAACGGTCGCTTCCCCGTAAATTGCCGACGAGGAAGCGAAGATAAGGTCGTGCACGTTGTTCGCAGCCATTGCTTCAAGAACGTTGAGCGTTCCAATTATGTTGTGCTCAAGATCAACCCTGTGATCGCCGAGACTTACTCTCATTTTTGCGTGAGCTGCTAGATGGAAGACAGCGTCGACGTCCTTGACGAGCCTGCTGACGACGTCAGGATCCCTCAGATCTCCCTCAACGAAAAGGAAGCGTTTGTCATTTTTCAAGTGGACAAGATTGTCAAGGGTGCCGTCGGAAAGATTGTCAAGCACTGTGACTTCGTATCCGTCTTCGAGAAGTCGATCGACGACGTGGGAGCCTATGAAACCAGCTCCCCCAGTAACAAGAGCTTTTGGCATCGCGGGTTCGTTTCATGATTCATAAAGGCGAGCTCAAAAACAATTCTCTTTCTTTTGAATAACCGTCTCCGTCTTTGGTTATATTTCACCGGATAGGCTAGAATTTTATTCTGTCGTATCTTGGGGAGACGATTTGCCGGAATCTGGGGATTGTTGTGGTTTGATCTTTTGATTCAACCAGGTGGGAAGATCTACGCCGACAGTCGTGGACTTGATCTTGCCCTGAACTCTAATTTGTCGCCATTGATTATTTAGTTGAAGCACTAGAGCGCCGCGATAATTTGACACTGCGGAA